>JAYWAV010000178.1:0-13853 GCA_043782015.1 Rhodoferax sp.
CCGGCTTTGCGCTTTAGCGGCCTTCTGGATATGTTGAGCACACCAAGCCTGGGCGATCGCACCACCGACATCCTGCGCCACTTTGGCGTCGCGGATTACGTCAGAGCTAAAAGTCAAATCACGACACAAATGCCATCCGATGAAACCGCCAGGTTACTTAAGCAGCCAGTGACGCGGCCGGTCATCTGCGTTGAAGGCCTTGACGTTGACATGCAGGGCCAGCCCATCAAATACGGTGAAACCGTGTTCTGCGGGGACCGTGTCCAGCTAATCGTGTCCACTGATTCTGAAACATGAGCCCGCGTTACGCTGTTTATTTCGCACCACCCGAGTCGTCCCGGTGGCACGATTTTGGCACTCACTGGCTTGGCCGCAACGAGTTTGACGGTCAAGCTTTGCAGCAGCCTGCGCTTGAAGAAATAGAACCTCAGCAGCTCGACGTGCTAACGCGAGTACCAAGGCGCTACGGCTTTCATGCCACGCTGAAAGCGCCTTTTCATCTTGGGCCTGGCGTTGAACTGCCCGAGTTGAAGTCTCGTGTGACAGCCCTGGCCAGCAACCTTGAGCCACTGCCGCTGGGGATATTGAAGACTGCCGTACTGGGCAACTTTGTGGCGTTGATTCCCACAGCGGCGGTGACAGGCTTGCACGAGTTGGCCGCGCAGTGCGTGACCAACCTGGACGACCTGCGCGCGCCGCTTCATGCGAGCGACCTCGCCTGGAGGCAGGAAGAGCAATTGGACGCACGCGCCATGGAACTGCTGACCCGCTATGGATACCCGCATGTGCTGGAGCGCTTTCGCCTTCACTTCACGCTGACAGGGCCAGTCATTGCGGACATCGCCAGCATGGTCACGCGCGCCGTGGCGGCGCCTGTCTTGCATCTCAATAGCCATGAGCCGTTGGTGCTAGACCGGCTTTGCCTGTTCATGGAACCCGTCCCCAACAGCCCATTTTTGCGTATTGAGGACTTCGAGTTGGGAGTGACAGCATGAGTGGCAAATGGATTTTTATCTGCGGTCCGTCTGGCGTTGGGAAGGACAGCCTGATTGCCTGGGCAAAACGGGCACTGGCAGGCCAATCGGGCATCGTCTTTGCACGACGTCTGGTAACTCGCGTTGCACAGCCTGATTCTGATGACGATACTGTGGATGAAGCCAAGTTTTCATCGCTGCGTCAATCGGACGGCTTGCACTGGCACTGGCAAGCGCACGGCTTGCTCTACGGCATTTCACAGGGCTATGCAGCTCATTTCGATACCGGAGGCATTGTGGTGATCAACGGTTCGCGTCGCCATGTCGATGGCTTACCTGCATCGCCAGACATCAAGCAGGTAGAAATTACCGGTAGCCCAGACAAGATAGCAGCCCGGCTTGCGCAGCGCGGCAGAGAATCTCAAGAAGCCGTGGCACATCGACTAGCACGAAACTCCGGGTTTGCACAGAATAGCCCATCCAAAGCCGACCTGATCATCAGCAACGATGCAGACATTGCTCAGGCGGGATCTGCGCTGGCCACCTACCTGGCAACTCAGGCTGGCATCAACGCCGCGCTGGCGCGACCCATGACGTCTGCGTAGTAACTCCAGCCTGGGGTTACTGCTTTGGGGTCTTTGGCCCGGTCGTCCCACAGACGTAAATGAACAGCATCCTGCGCAAACGGCTTGGCCAAAAATAATTCGGCTTCGTCTTGTGTGAAGGCGCCGCCTTGCAACGCTAGGCTACGCTGCGATGCAGGCGATAACGTTGCGTGGTAGAGCGGGTCTGCAAAGCACAGATAGCGCTTGGCATCCACATGCAAACAAATCGGCTGCAACACGGATTCAGGAAACACGCCACGCAAAAACGGTATGGCCAAATGTTGATGCAAATCATCAGCGCCTTGCGCACTGCTTTTTGTGCCCGGTGCAACGAGGTGCCCTAAATCGTGCAGCAAGGCAGCGGCGACTAAGTCGACTGAAGCACCAGCCTGCTCGGCCAAGTGCGCACATTGCAGCGCATGCTGGAGTTGGCTGACCGCTTCACTGCCGTACTGCGCTGAGCCCCTGGCCGTAAACAAGCCCGTGATTTCTTCAAGATTCAATGCCATATTTAAACCAACGCTTTGCGAATACGTGCGGATATTAAATCAATCATGACGACGGTGATCACAATGATGATCATGACGGCGCAGGTTTGGGCATATTGAAATCCGCGAATAATCTCCCACAAGATCACGCCAATGCCGCCAGCGCCCACCATGCCGACCACTGAAGCGGAACGCACGTTTGATTCAAAGCGGTAAAGCGAGTATGAAATCCATAGCGGAAGCACCTGCGGAATGATGCCGAAAACAATTTCTTCCAGCGCATTCGCTCCGGTAGCCCGAATGCCCTCAACCGGCTGCGCATCGATGGCTTCTACCGCCTCCGAAAACAGCTTGGCCAGCACACCCGTGGTGTGCACAAACAGCGCCAGCACACCAGCAAACGGCCCCAACCCCACCGCCACAATGAACAGCATGGCAAACACCATTTCATTGATCGCCCGAGCGGCATCCATCAGGCGCCTGACAATCTGGCAAACCCAAACGGGGGCGATGTTCGACGACGACAGCAAACCCAGCGGCACAGCAAACACAACGGCCAGCACAGTGCCCCAAAGGGCAATCTGCACCGTTACAACCATTTCCTGTAAGTAAAATTTCCAGTCACGAAAGTTGGGAGGAAAAAAGTCTGCCGCGTACTTGGCCATGTTGCCCGAGTCGCGCACCAAGTCGAGCGGCCGCATCTCAGCACCGCGCCAGGACCACGCCAGTAACCCCAAAAACACGCCCCAAGCCAGCAAAGTCAGCCAGCTTGTTTTAGGGGGATTCATCTGAGGCGGCAGCTTCGGCAAAAGCTGAGCCTGCTGCGCGGCTGGCGATGGATCTAGTGCGGCCACTGTCGACATCTTTATTTGCCCAGTTCAGCAAGCTTCTTGTCGATCTCGGCAATTTTCATCTGCTTGTCAGCTGCTGGCATGGCGGCGTCTGCTTCAAACTTGTTGCGGTCTTTGAACAACTCAAGCTGCCGGATAGGAACCAGTTGGGCGTTGGTGGACGGCTTGAAAGCCGACAGCTTGGACAGTTGCATCAGGTTGTCTTTTTCCTTCTGGCCACCCTTGCCGTAGTTGTAGAAAAAATCACGCAAATTTTTCTTTGTCGCCTCAGGCAAATCCTTGCGCATCACGATGGGGTCCAGCGGGATGAGCGGCGATGTCCAGACGATGCGAATGTCTTTGAACTTTTCTGGCTGGCGCTCTTGCACTTTTTCAAGCGTTTCGCTATTGGTCACGGCAACATCGAGCTGTTTGTTGGCAACCGCCAGGGCATTGGTTTCGTGATTGGCACTGCGCGTGACCTTAAAAAAGGTTTTCGCGTCGATTTTGTTTTGCGCGAACACGTAGTAGCCAGGCACCAGAAAGCCCGATGTGGAATTGGGATCGCCATTGCCGAACGACAGGTTTTTACCGTTTTTCAGCACATCGTCGAGCGACTTGATCGGGCTGTCTTTGTTGACCACGAAATGCGAGTAGTAACCTTGGCTGCCGTCAGCGTTGACCATTTGCGCAAACACTTCGCCGTTGGCGCGGTCAACCGCTTCCAAAGCCGATTTGTTGCCAAACCAGGCAATCTGCACCTTGTTAAAGCGCATGCCTTCAATGATGCCGGAGTAGTCGGTGGCAAAAAAGGCGTTGACTTTCATACCTGTTTTTTTGGCCATGTCGTCCAGAATCGGTTGCCAGTCTGACTTCAGCGTTTGGGACGATTCGGTTGAAATGATGCCGAAGTTCAGTTCCTTCAGATCTTGGGCTTTGGCGGGCGCAAATGCGAGCAGCGCCGCAGCAGCAAGCCCAATGATCAGTTTTGTAATCATGACGTTTCCTTGAGTTGGTGGGTGAATAAAGAGTCAGGCGGCTTGCGCCAGAGGCGCAGGCCACACAAGATGCTGCGTGGTTTTAGCGGTGTCTTGCAGGCTGGCAATATGGTCACCCAAAGCAAGAATGTCATCGGCTTCGGCGCCATACAGGTCGCGAAGCAGCGCAGGTGTCAGCCCCGAGGACGCGCCGTCGTAGACGACTTTGCCTTGATGCAACGCAATCACGCGTTTGCAGTATTTCAAAGCCACATTGACCTGGTGAAGCGACACAACCACGGTGCATTTGTCTTCCTGGTTGACTCGAGCCAGGATGTCCATGACTTTTCTGGACGATTCAGGGTCCAGCGATGCAATCGGCTCGTCTGCCAGAATAACTTTGGCACCCTGCACCATGGCACGCGCAATGGCTGCGCGCTGCTGCTGACCGCCCGACAAAGTGGAGGCGCGTTGGCCCCAGCATTCGGCGATGCCAACACGACGAAGGGCCTCGATGCCCCCGGCTTTTTCTTCTGCGGTAAACCAGCGAATCAAGCTGCGCCACAAAGGTACTTTGTGCAGCGTGCCTGCCAACACATTGATGATGACGCTCAATCGGCCCACCAGGTTGAACTGCTGAAATATAAAACCAATACCGGCGCGCACCGAGCGAATGTCGCTGGCAATCTTGCCGTTTTTTTGCACCACCCGGCCATGAATTTCAACAGAGCCCTGCGAGCCAGCATCGCCAGCCATCAGCCCCGCGATGTGGCGCAGCAAGGTCGACTTACCCGAGCCGGACGCGCCGATCAGTGCCACCATTTCACCGCTTGCAATGTGAATATTAACGCTTTGCAAGGCCCTGCGACCATTGCTAAACGTTTTGCTCAGTGCATTGATGCAAACAGCAGAATCCATAAAATTTCCTTTGAATGACGTACTGAACATAGGAGAGCAATGTGTCTGTTTGATGACGCGATCGCCTTGTAGTTGGCTGTGCTGTAAGACGGAATATGTCGACCGCCGCGCAGCAGCGCTGTTTCCTGGCTTGAGAACTCGGCGATCCGCGTAAAAAATCAGAGCCCCTCACCCCTGCTCACATCACCTTTCGGCGTCGTTTAGCGGTGACAAGCTTTTTATTTTCGACAGCATGGGTTACTAGTGAACTAGGTCATATTCCGCCTTTAAGTAATATTCCATGTCTGCTATTTGCATTGACTTAAAAGCCTGAAGAGGTTGCAATCCGGCGGCTGCGATGCCATCATCGGCGACTATGACTGAGTGAATCGCTCGAGGTTTTCGTGTAGGTCAGCTGGTTTAAGTGAGGCCGCGGTAGCGGTGAGATAGGCTGTGCGGAAGCTACTAATGCGCTTCACATAAACCAGCCAGTCACAAAAAACTGGGCCGGTAAGCTCGAATGCTATTGTTCGCGGCAATGGAAAGGATTAAAAATCCGGCATTGAATGCAAAACTTTCATGACTATGCGTTAGAGCCAAATTTATGCAATTACTAATTCTCATTTTTTTCTACTACTGAGCGCTCCGGAGGCGAGAAATATGCACGGTAAGTCAATCGGACACCAGCACCTGCAAAGCTGTCTTGAGACTGCCTTCGTAGATCTCATCCAAACTGGCTGGCGGGAGCCGGCTGGCACCAGATGCAGGTTCCCAAAGGGCACCGGAAAAAGCTGCTATCTGGCGGTAGGCTATCAACAAATTGACCTTGGTCGAGACCTTCGGCGATGTCACCCCGATCAGCCGCCCAGCTATGTCAAATACCGGCCCCCCTTGGGTGCCAGAGGGCATCTCGGTACGTAATGCGAGGTCAACAGTCTTTCCATTGACAGCTTCCAAAAACCCTGCGTGCAGCATGGGCCACGCCGTCTGTGGCTTCGGTGAGGCGAAATAGTCCACCGTCAGACCAACACTTCCCGGGAAAACCGGGCCCGATGCGATTGAATAATGGGACGGCACAGGTAAGGCTTTGTCCATGGCCAGCAGAACCAGCCCCAATGCGGTGTCCTTTTTAACGACCCGAGTGCTCCTGACTGCACCCAGCCCATTTCGGACCCACACTTTTTGCCCAGAGACAAGGAAGGCCACTGGCGCCAAAACATGCAAACCGTCGGAAAGGAGAAGACCCGAAGAAACGACACGCACGTTTTGCGCTGAAATCGTTTCGCCGTAGGGCGCCAGTCGTCCAGGCGGCCTCAAAAGATTCGTGGCTGCTAGCGGTTCCCGGGCGGTGAGCTGTGTCGAGACTTGACGCAATTGCGCGCTTTGGGGCGTGCGATTGATCGCCTCAACCAAAAGTCGTTTGGCAATCTCCCGCTGACCGCCGATGTGCAATAGCCATGCATACAGTGCAGTACCTTCCGGTTCTTCTCGATGCGCTCCTGCAGTGTGTGCTGCAAACGCCAGAGCCTTGCGGTAGTCACCCGCCTGCATGTAGCTGCGGACCAGCCCCATCTCGATATCGGCTGAGTGCGCCATAAAGGACGCCTGTTCGAACGCTTCGTCCGCGGCCTGCGCATCCAGTCTTGAGAGTGCACTCTCTCCGCGCTTTAGGAGATCTGCAACGCGCTTTCCCAACTCTGCCAGGGAAGGCGTTTTAACGATGGCTGCTGCGGAAGATGCTGGCAATGGGAAAGATTCTGCCGCCTGGATAAGGCAGCAGAACCATCCGGTCAGCAGACAGACTGTGACCCGCGCCACCTGATCTAGCCGTTTGATCAAGGATTTAGATTGGTGCCAGATGGGCAGCTTGGCGTGGCCGATACAGCTCCCATTCTGCTGATACGGACCGTGCCACTGTCGGCAATATTGGAGCCAGGCGCATACGCTGCCTTTGGTGCCTTGAAGCCAGAGAGATAGGCGCTCAAGGCGTCGATATCCTGCGCGCCACCCAGGCGGTTGGTCCCTTTGACGAGTGTGCTGTAGCCATCGCCGCCATCGGCCATGAAATTATTGACTGTGACCCGGTAGATTTTTGTAGGGCTCTGCAACACCCCACCACTCACCAGCGTTTCGGTGGTGCCAGCTGACGTCAGAGTCACGGTGTTGATGCGGGCGCCGCAGGCTTTTGAACCGTCCCAGGTGTATTTCACGCCCGCTGAAGGAATGGCAAAACGTGTCGCGGTATTCGACTGGCCTAGGCATCCCGCGAACTGCTCTTCTAGGAAGTCCTTGATGTTTTGCTGGGTCAGCGACATCGTCACTAGGCTGTTGCCGAATGGCTGGACCGTAAATGCCTCGCCGTAGGTCACATTACCGTTGCCTTCGCCCGCAGAGCTCGAAGCGAAGGTAAGTGGCGCGCGTACACCACCGTTGTTCATGAACGCCATCACGGCTCCGCCGAATGCGGAGGGCTGCGTCGCTGTCAATTGTGAATCGGCAATTAGCTCTCCGGCTGGCGTGTTGCAAGCCGCATCGCGACTGGTGGGCAGATCGGTGGTGATCGCGCCCAGCACAACATTGGCGATAGGCGAAACGAGCGATTTATAGGCGTTGACAATGGCTGCCACCACAGAATCAGCGGTGACTGTTGTACTGGTTCGATCGACCAAGCGGTTCGTAGCAACTGCCCTGGTCACGTCACGGGTTGTGGGATCAATGGTCAGATCAACGTCTGTCAGAACCCGACCAAAGGCGCTAGAACTTGTAACCGAGATATTTCTGCCGGCTGCATTGGGCAGCATACAGTTATAAGCTGCGTGGGTATGACCGCTAATGACGAGATCCACCGCATTGTCCAACTGGCTGACGATTGTGGCGATAGGCGAACCTGAAAGACTACCGTCGCAGGTGTTAATGTCCTGGGGCCCTGAGGACTGAAAGCCCCCCTGGTGCACCAGCACGACGATGGACTCTATGCCTTGCGCGCGCAGTTCAGGAATCAGCGCATTAACGGTTTGTGCTTCATCACGGAATTCAAGGCCCGCTACGCCAGTCGGCGTGACAATCGACGGGGTGTCTTTCAGCGTCATGCCAATGAAAGCCACTTTGACGCCGTTGAAAGTCTTCACGCCATAAGCAGGCAAAAGCGTGCGGCCTGTGGCGGTCGAGACCACGTTGGCGGAAAGCCATTTGAACTTGGCGCCTTCAAAGGTTGCCGGGGTGCCCACTACCGAGCCCTTGCAGCTGTTGGGGTCGACCGCGCCGCCCGTCACTTTGCAACCGCCTTTTTGCAGACGCAGCAATTCAGCGGACCCTTTGTCAAATTCATGGTTACCCACCGCATTGAACTCCAGCCCGATACGGTTAAGCGTTTCGATAGCAGGCTCGTCAAAGAACAGCGATGATATGAGTGGCGAGGCGCCAATGAAGTCACCTGCGCCCACCACCACATTCAAGGGATTTTGCTTTTTCAGGCTAGCCACATAGCCGGCCATAAACTCGGCACCGCCAACTGCCGGACGACTGGCCGACGGGACCGAAGAGTTCTGCCCGAATGTGCCCGGTGACTCAAGGTTGCCATGGTAATCGTTAAAGCCGATCAATTTGACGGTAAAAGGTGCGGTCGCAAAGGTAGACGTTATGGTTGGCAGAGAATTCAAAGCCGCCTTGTATGCACTTTGCAACAGCATTGGCTTGTCCGTCGCGAGGATGGAAGCCAAGGTACTGGTGCCGCTGGTGGGCTGGGTCGCCAGCAGTTGCGAAAAAGCAATTAGCGCCCGGCCGTAGCTGTTGGTGGTCCCCTCGACCACCGGAGTGGCCCTGGCTATATCAATGGCGGGGTCGAGCCCAAGCGCGGCGAGCACATTCGCTGCCTGGGTCTTGAATCCGGCTTGATTCAGTGTTCCTGCGCTGCGGGCAGAATTGACGGCAAGAGTGGTTAGAGGTGTGAGTACAGCAGAGATGGTACCGCCGGTGCCGCTGGCAATGGCTGTAAACGTGCTGCTTGCATCAACGGTAGTCCGCACCGCCGTAATTTCATCGATGTAGTTTCCGCCGGTCGACTCAAGCAAGACCTCACCGCTTCCTGCAGGCAGGCTGAAGGAATAGGCGCCTTTACCGTCGGTCGTCACGCAGCTTCCAATCAGGGCGCCTTTGGTGCCGCCAGCTAGCGAGTAAGCGCAAACCTTGGACCCGAAAACCGGGCCTTTGACGACTGCCCCCTGCACGACGGTTGCCTGGGTAACGGTCGCCGAGAAAACAGGTAAGTCTGTGTTTCCGCCGCAAGCCACTATGGCAGCAGCCACTACAACTGAGACGGAAATAGCAAGCAGTATTTTGTTCCTACGCATCGACAACCTTTTAAAGAGTATTTGAGGTTAAAGCGCTAGCTGTTTCTTAAACGTCAAAACTTTTTTTGATAAAGTTTCCGACTAAATAAATCTTAAGAAGTCCCAATGACGCTTTCGTGACATCTGTAGTAATTAGCAGAGGTCACCTTCGGC
Source organism: Rhodoferax sp. (assembly GCA_043782015.1). Lineage (GTDB taxonomy): Bacteria > Pseudomonadota > Gammaproteobacteria > Burkholderiales > Burkholderiaceae_C > Allorhodoferax. The sequence continues at coordinate 9,274 of JAYWAV010000178.1, forward strand.
CAACGGAGTCTTTGCCTGCATACGCCTGGTCGATTTTTTAAACAACCCCCGCCGTAGGGACTGATTGACGCTGATCGGGTGCTGCGCAGGAGTAGATCTGCTGGGTCTGTTAACAGGGCGAATCGAGATTGGCAATTACCGCCGGTGTTAACGCGATTGCCCCCACCACATAGCGCTGTATCCAATTCAAGGTGTGGAGTTGGAGTCCATGTTGCTTACAACATTTACTTAGTAAATTTTTATTTGAACGCATGTCAACAAGTCAGCACCTGTGCACAAAACCGCACAGTGAATTGTGTAATGGCTGCGGCTTAGAAGTTGACTGCGTTCATCACTGCATGCAGCGCGACGGCAATATCCTGATTTAGACGATCGCTTCCGCGCAGTCGCAGCTTCTGTCTGAATCAGCGCCGATAGCTGCTCGAGCAACCCTGCACACGTGAAATACAGGCAAATCCGTAATCAGCCCGAAAGACGACAACTGACCAGTCGGCAATTGCAGTGTGATCACTTTGTCACATAGCAATCATAGAAATCGCGTCAAATTATGGATGGCAGGTCTAACTCACGCCACCAACCTCGGGAGCCTTCATGATCACCGCTGATGAAAAGTCACGCTTAAACGCCTTGGTCGATTCAACCCTAGCTGAGCGTCAACGGGTCAAGCGTTTGGTGGCTGCTGGTCATTGGCAGGCGGCTGAAACTGACGTGACGCGAAGCAAAGCCTACGCTGCACAGTTGCAAGGCAAGCGTTCGGTAATGCCGGCCTCTGCTGCGGAAGCGCTGGTCGGCGACACCGCTGATTTCCTGCCTGCCAATTTTTTGGTGGGGGGCGCGCGTACACGCCGCGCTGTGGGCCTTGTTGAAGTCAATACGCCGACCACCTCTGAATTGGGCAGCGGGTTTCTGGTCAGCCCGCGCCTTTTTATGACCAATCAGCACGTGATTCGCGATGTGGTGGCAGCGCATTCGGCGTCGGTGACCTTTGACCGAGAACTGGATGACTATGGGCGCCCACGTGCGACCACGGTGTTTCAATTGAACCCTGAAGCCTGCGCTGTTTTTTCTGCCGAAACCGAACTTGACTACGCCCTGATCGCTGTCGGTGCGTGCATTTCAGGGGTGGCAACGCCTGCCGACCTGGGTTACTGCCTGCTGTCTGACACCCCTGATCGGCATGTGATTGGCATGAATGTGAACATCGTGCAGCACCCAAGCGGCTGGCCCAAGACCGTCGCGCTGCGTAACAACCTGCTCACCTTTCGCACGTCGCGAACGCTGCTGTATGAAACCGATACGCAGCCCGGCTCGTCCGGTGCGCCGGTGTTTAACGACGGGTGGGACCTTGTTGCCCTTCATCACTACGGTGAGCCGTTCCTCGAACGCCTTGACGAGGTCGGCAAGCCGCTGCCGCAGTCGGTCAACGAAGGCATACGCATCAGCGCCATCGTGCAGGACTTGAAAGCGCGGCTGCCTGCACTGCCTGCGGCTGCTCGCGCGCTGGTTGAAGAGGCTTTGTCTTTGTCCATCGCGACCTCTACCAGCGCTGAGGGCGGCACTGGGGCGAGAGCGCTCAGCCCGGCGCGACGATCAACCATCAACCCGCAAGAGGCGGCGCATTCCACCGACTCAGCCAACCATGCTGATGCCGCATTCAGTCAAGTTTTGGTCAATCAGGGAGCCATTGTGAACAACGCCAACAACCATCCAGCCACCAGCAACTACGCGACAGTCGGCAGCGACGGTACGGTCACAATTTCTGTTCCGCTGGAAGTTTCCGTGCGCGTGGGCAGCACACTCCCGATGCAAGGTCTGGTCGTGGCTGGAATGCCCGAGCTGACCGCTGTTGCTAAAACGCTTACAAACGCAAGCGAAGCCCTGCGAATCGATGAAAACTACGACAACCGACGCGGCTATGACGAAAAATTCATCGACGGCGCGACGCTGCCATTACCCGCTATTTCTGCAGCGCTGAAACTTGGCGTTGCGCCCCTTCGCAGTGTCAGTGGTAGTGCCGCCGGTGCCGCTGGTGGCGTCCTGCAGTACGAACACTTTAGTCTGGTGCTGCACAAGTCACGCCGCATCGCGATTTTTACCGCAACCAATATTGACGGCGCTACGTATCTGAGCGTGGACCGCAAGACAGGCCTGGCAGGTGGTGGCCAAGAGACCGAAAAATGGTTCAAGGACCCGCGTATCAGTGACGCTTTCACTTTGAATCAGGATTTCTATTCGGCGTGGTCAAGCTACTTTGACCGTGGCCATCTCACCCGGCGCAGCGACCCGACCTGGGGCACTGCTCAAGAGGCCGAGCGGGCCAACGCCGACACCTTTCATTTTTCCAACTGCTCGCCACAGCATTTTCGGTTCAATCAAACCGCAAAATTCTGGCAGGGTGCAGAGCGTTACGTGCTGGAAAACGGAGTTCTGGCCGCTGGCAACGGCAACCGTATTACGGTGATTCAGGGGCCGATTTTTAACGACGCGATTGACCTGTGGGCAGATGATGTACAAATCCCGTCGTCGTTCTTCAAGGTCATTGTATGGAAGGGCGCAACCGGGTTGAAGTCGGTCGGCTTGATTGTCGACCAGCTCGCCTTGCTGTCGGAGTCGCGCGTCGCGCTCATGCCCCCGGCGCAGTTGGGCAATGCGAACGTGTCGCACTGGCGCGTTGGCATCAAAATCATTGAAGAGAAAACCGGCCTCAATTTTGGCACGGTGGTCCGCGCTGCAGACACCATCAAGGCGAGTGGTCAAACCACTGTTGGTGCTGAAAAAGCAGTCTTGATGCGCAATATGAGTGATTTGCTAAATTAGCAGACCGGAAAAAACAAGTGAACCTTCCAGTGTTTCGATTGGTACGAAGGCGGGGGGTCGGTCGCACTCAGGGACATTCAAACAGGTCCGAAGCAAAATTTGATTACTTGATAACGGTCACTCGGACACGACCGCTTCTGGCCCCAAAACGACAGTCTGGACTTGCGAGGTGTTGACCGGGCCCGTCGGCGTTGCTTGAAAAAAGTAGCAACGAATTGTTGTTTAACCTACGTTCGGCGAAGGCTATAGTGCGTTTGCAAATGAAGACCGGCAACATCCACAAAGCAGAAATTTTCAGTTCTCCTTGGCGAGGACTATTTGGCACGCGCATCGAAAGTGATCGCCACTTCGGAAAACACTCGCATACCACCTTTGGTTTCGGCCTTATTGATCGCGGGGCGCAAAGTTCGGCAAGTGGTCGCGGCATGGTTGAGGCCAAGGCTGGTGATGTCATCGCGTGCAACCCAGGCGAAGTACACGACGGCCATCCGATTGGCGGATATTCGCGAAGCTGGCGAATGGTCTATGCAGAACCCGAAGTCTTCTCGGCCCTTGCAGGGTCGGTACCGACCCTCAATTCGTCACAGGTCGAACTCACTCAACCCGTGACTTCGGACGTAAATTTGACGCATGCCGTGCGAACCCTCTTCGATGCGCTTGACGATTGGCTGGTCTGCAACGATCATCGAACGGTTGGTTCAGAGTCGCTCGCCTGCGAAGAGTCTTTTGTGCGCGCCAGCGCCCTCCTGCTCGACCGACCTGCGAAACCCATCGGGCAAAGCGACGCGCCGATTGAGATTCGGCGTGCGCATGACCAGATAGCCAGCGAACTGCACGCACCCCCATCGCTGACCCAACTGGCGGATTCATCAGGACTGAGCAAATACCAGCTTCTGCGCCGATTCGAAGCCTCGTACGGCCTGCCACCGCACCGCTGGCTTATCCAACGCCGTGTAGAAAGCGCCCGCAGCCTGATCGCCAGCGGCGTGAGCATTGTGGAAGCGGCAGCCATGAGCGGTTTCGCCGACCAGAGTCATCTCACCCGACATTTCACAAAGCAGCTGGGGTTCACGCCGGGTGCGTGGCGCATCGCAATGCTGCAATAACGTTCAAGACGCTACCGAACAAATCTCCGAAACTGCGCCCATGAATAAATCTTACGTCCATGGATATCAGTCTGAAGAAAACGAGCGACTTCGAGACCAGGCTGCAACCCTTGCCGACTTGCTTCACTCCGGCACGTCCTACGCTCCCGAGGTGCGAGTGCTCGAGGTTGGCTGCGGTGTTGGCGCGCAATCGATCACCCTCGCGAGGCGGAGCCCTCAGGCTAGGATCACGTCTATTGATGTGTCAGCTACTTCGGTCGCCGAGGCCCGGCGCAACGCAGCTGCTGCTGGCATCAACACCGTAGAGTTCCTGCAAGCGGACATCTTTTCACTGCCGTTTGGTATCCAGTCATTCGATCATGTATTCGTATGTTTCGTACTCGAGCATCTGACGGACCCGGAAGGCGCGTTGCAGGCGCTGCGCAAACTGCTCAAGCCTGGCGGCACGATCACAGTCATCGAGGGCGACCACGGCTCAACTCTCTTTCATCCCGGCGATCCCGCTGCGCAGGATACCATTCGATGCCTTGTTGAATTGCAGAGTCGAGCAGGAGGCAACGCTCTGATCGGGCGCGAACTCTATGCGTTGTTGGTCGCCGCAGGATTTGTGGATGCGTCGGTTGAACCCCGCATGGCCTATGCCGACGCCAGTCGGCC
>JAYWAV010000179.1:0-5040 GCA_043782015.1 Rhodoferax sp.
GGCCGCCGCACTGGCGGCATCCGAAGCTACGGGGTATGGATTTTTTGATGGTTCGCCCGGCGCACCGTCGGCCCCAATAGCGCCTGCTCTTACGACAAGCCCGGCCAAGCCCGCCGCAGCGAAAGCCGCCGCACCGGCCAGCCCGGCTACCCAACCCGAAGCGGCCACTATCCGCGTTGCGATCAACAAGGTCGATCAACTGATCAATCTGGTGGGTGAACTGGTGATTACCCAAGCCATGCTGGCGCAAAATAGCCGCGCGCTGGACCCCGCGGTGTATCAGCAACTGCTGACCGGCTTGGCCGATCTGGACCGCAATACCCGCGATCTGCAGGAATCGGTGATGTCGATCCGCATGATTCCGATGTCGATCGTGTTTAGCCGCTTCCCGCGCATGCTTCGGGATTTGGCTGGCAAATTGGGCAAGAAGGTGGACTTTGTCACGCAGGGCGAAGCCACCGAACTGGACAAGGGGCTGGTTGAGAAAATTACCGACCCACTAACTCACTTGGTACGCAATAGCTGCGACCACGGTGTTGAAATGCCAGCGGAGCGGACAGCTGCTGGCAAGTCGGAAAACGGCACTATCACCCTGTCGGCTTCCCATCAAGGCGGTTCCATCGTGATTGAGGTCCGAGATGATGGCCGTGGCCTGTCGCGTGAGAAGATTTTGAACAAAGCCCGTGAGCGCGGCCTCGACGTGTCGGATCAAATGTCGGACGCTGACGTCTGGCAACTCATTTTCGCGCCTGGCTTTTCTACCGCCGCGATCGTCACCGATGTTTCCGGGCGCGGCGTCGGTATGGACGTTGTCAAAAAGAATATTACGGCACTAAACGGCACGGTGGAGATCGATTCTGCTGAAGGCTATGGCATGAAGGTGTCCGTCCGGCTGCCTTTGACGCTGGCCATCATGGACGGCATGTCGGTGGGGGTTGGTGACGAGGTCTACATCCTGCCGCTTTCATCGGTGGTGGAGTCATTTCAGGTCAAGGCTGAAGCCGTTAGCACGGTGGGCCAGGGATCGCAACTTGTCAAGGTCCGGGATGAGTACATGCCGGTCATTGAGCTGGAGAAGGTCTTTCAGGTTCCGCGCTTTGACCTCGAGAAGTCCTGCGACATCATGGTCGTGGTGGAGGCCGACGGCAGCCGGGTTGCGCTATTGGTCGATGAGCTGCTGGGACAGCAGCAGGTGGTGGTGAAGAATCTAGAGTCCAACTACCGAAAGGTGCCCAATGTTTCCGGTGCCACTATTCTGGGCGACGGTAAAGTCGCACTGATTCTGGATACCGGCGCGCTGGTGCGCCGATCGCGTCATTGAGTGGCTAAATAAAGAGGAGTTAAAAATGGGCGCGATGGAAAAAATGGATGCTTTGACTTCTACTACAGCGAGGGAGTACCTCACATTTCGGCTGGACCAGGAAGAATATGGAATAGATATTCTGAAAGTTCAGGAAATCAGAGGATATGAGCCGCCCACGCGGGTCGCCAATGCGCCGAGCTTTATCAAGGGTGTGGTGAATCTGCGCGGGACTATCGTACCTATCGTGGACATGCGACTGAAGTTCAACTGTTCCAAGGCGGAATACAACACATTTACCGTGGTCATTATCTTGAATTTGGGTAGTCGCATAGTCGGCATCGTAGTTGATTCTGTAAGCGATGTGATGGAGCTGCCCCCTGAAAGCCTGAAGGCTGCACCGGACATTGACAGCGTGATTGACAGCGGTGCCGTTTTGGGCTTGGGTTCGCTGGGCGACCGCATGCTGATCTTGTTGGATATTGAGCGCCTGATGTCAGGTCCCGATATGGGCTTGGTATCTGCGGCTGGCTAAAGTCCCGGGGTGTTCTAAATTCGACATGCGTTAATTGAGAGCAAGACGTTGTGACTAAATTTTCTGCAGGCGAGTCCGGGTCTGATGTTGGTGGTGGAGGGCGTGAATTCAAATGGACTGATGCGGATTTTGATCGTGTCCAATCCTTGATTTACAAGCGCGCTGGCATCAGCCTACATGATGGCAAGCACGCAATGGTCTACAGTCGTTTGTCGCGGCGACTGCGCGATACCGGCCATCAGAGTTTCAAGGAATACCTCACTTGGCTGGAATCGACCGATGGCCCGGAGTGGCAGGAATTCATCAATGCGTTGACAACGAACCTGACGTCGTTTTTTCGCGAGCACCACCACTTTGAGGTTTTTTCCAGCTTTTTGAAATCGAAGCCCAATTCACCTTGGCGGGTCTGGTGTAGTGCGGCGTCCACTGGCGAGGAGCCGTATTCCATCGTCATCACCGCGCTGGAGGCATTAGGGACACGAGCCAACTTTTCACTGAGTGCCAGTGATATCGATTCCAAGGTTTTACAGACTGCATCGCAGGGGGTGTACCGTGCAGATGCGATAAAAGGCGTTGATACCGGGCAGTTGCACAAATTCTTTCAGCGTGGCAAGGGCTCCAATGATGGATTCGTGCGGGTCAAGCCGGAACTGCGCAATCCGATTGATTTTTTCATGGTGAATTTGATCAAGAATGATTGGCCGTTCAAGGAGCCGTTTGACGTAGTCTTCTGCCGCAATGTGATGATTTATTTCGACGGCCCTACGCAGCGTAGCGTGTTGGAGCGTATCCACCGCGTCATGCGCCCAGGCGGCCTGCTATTTGTCGGTCACGCCGAGAATTTCACCGATTCCAAGGATCTCTTTACCTTGAAGGGCAAAACCGTATATGAGCGGATCTAGGGCAACTAGTGTCGTCTGTCTGTACTGCCGTCTTTTGAACTATTGATATCCCATGAATTTCCCCCGTACAGGTCACTCGCATACAGGTGGATTTGCTGCCGCAGGTATTGGCGTGCCCAAAATCCTGGCCAATGGACGCGTGTCTAGAGTTGATCAGTTGAAAGCACAACCTCGGAAGCCCGGCGAAGCATCCTTCTTCTACGCAGACCATCATTTTCAGTATGACGCAGTTAAAGTGTTGCCCGGCGAGTACTTTGTGTCCAATGAAGAGTTGGTGGTTATGACTGTATTGGGCTCCTGTATCGCCGCCTGCATTTGGGATGGCCGCGCGCGTGTTGGTGGCATGAACCATTTCATGTTGCCAGATGGGGAGGGCGGCGATGGATCCGGTCGTTATGGCTCGTATGCGATGGAACTGTTGATTAATGAAATGCTAAAGCTGGGTGCCAGACGCGAAACCATGCAAGCCAAAGTGTTTGGAGGCGGGCAAGTGATGGCTGGATTCACCACAATGAATGTGGGCGAGCGCAACACAAAATTCGTCATTGAATATCTGGCGACTGAACGAATTCCTATCGTGTCGCAGGATGTGTTGGACATACATCCTCGCAAGGTGTGTTTTTTCCCAGTCACCGGGAAGGCGCTGGTCAAGCGGCTTGCACACTCCCATCCCGAAACCCTGGCAGTGGAAGAGCGCAAAGGCAATGCTGCGTCAGTGGCCAAGTCCAATGCGGGCGGCTCGATTGATCTTTTCTAAGGTGCTGCATTGAAAAAGATTCGTGTATTGGTCGTCGATGACTCGGCGCTGGTGCGTAGCCTGCTGACGGAGATTATTAACAGACAAAAGGATATGGTCTGTGTTGGCGCCGCCAATGATCCCTTGATTGCGCGTGAAATGATTCGCGAGCTGGATCCAGACGTGCTGACATTGGATATTGAAATGCCGAAGATGGACGGTATCGACTTCCTTGGGCGGTTGATGCGTCTACGCCCTATGCCGGTGGTCATGATTTCCACGCTTACCGAACGGGGGGCAGAGGTGACAATGCGTGCGCTGGAGCTCGGCGCAGTCGATTTTGTTGCAAAACCTCGCATTGGACTGGTGGATGGCATCAAGGAACTGGCAGATCAGATCGTGGACAAGGTTCGTATCGCCGCGTCGGCCCATATCCAGCGCGTCCAAGCGAGTCCTTCAGGCGCTGATGCGTCGGGTGGCGGACTGAGGTCGACAACCACCAATGTGCCGCTGGGGCGTATCTCCACTGAAAAACTTATTTGTATCGGCGCCTCCACCGGTGGAACCGAGGCGATTAAGGAAATCTTGTTGCGTATGCCTGCAGATTCGCCCGGGATCGTCATCACGCAGCACATGCCACCCGGCTTTACCACCAGTTTCGCGGCCCGTCTGAATGGCATCTGCCAGATCACGGTCCAAGAGGCCTCGCACGGCGAGCGTATCCTGCCTGGACACGCCTATATAGCGCCTGGGGGCAAACAGTTCCGCGTGGATCGCAGCGGTGCCAACTATGTCTGCGTCGTGGAAGATGGAGAACTGGTAAATCGACATCGCCCATCTGTAGAGGTGCTATTTAAGTCGGCGGCCAAAGTGGTGGGGCGCAATGCCATCGGCATCATGCTGACCGGCATGGGTAACGACGGCGCCAGGGCTATGAAAGAAATGAAAGATGCGGGTAGCTATAACTATGTACAGGACGAAGCCAGTTGCATAGTTTTCGGCATGCCGCGCGAAGCGATTCTTCATGGTGCTGCCGATGAAATTTTGTCGCTCACAAATATTGCGCCCGCGATGTTGGCCCGGCTTAGCAGCTCAGGCGATCGCTACCGCGTATAAACCCTAGCGCTCTTCAAAAGCTGTGCTATAGTCGAGGGCTTCGCTGCAGAAAAGTGACGAGGACTTCGGTAAGAAAATAGAAAAATTATTTTCGTTGAAGTTTGACAGGGAGTTAAAAACTGTGTCATAATTCAAGGCTTCGCTGATCACAGCTAAGCAAGCGGATAGAAGGTAAAAATTCTGTTCGGATCATTAAAAATTTACAGCCGATAAGCGTGGGCGTTTGAAGGCGATTGCCAAGTTCTTTGGAACTAAGTCTTAACTGACTTACAAACGCTCATGAATGAAAAGAAATGCGAACTTCAGAAATGAAGTTCATGTTAATTCCAGTTTATGAGTTGCTCGAAAGAGCAAAAAATTCAAGATCGAACTATAGAGTTTGATCCTGGCTCAGATTGAACGCTGGCGGCATGCCTTACACATGCAAGTCGAACGGCAGCACGGGAGCAAT
>JAYWAV010000180.1:0-13833 GCA_043782015.1 Rhodoferax sp.
CATCTTGGCACTGCTGTCCTCGATGGCCTTGTAATAGTCGATCAGTACCTGCGGCATGGTGATGGGCTCTTGCAGTTCAAACGGGCCGCAGGTAGGCAGGACCGCGGCCTTCGATTTGCTTCCAGCCCGAAGCTATGGGTTCAATCAGTCGCTGCACCTCGTCCAGAGTCGCCATGTCGTTTCTGGCATTCGCCATAACCAACCGGGTGACGCAGTATTCGTAGACAGACTTCAGATTGGCAGCGATTTCTCCGCCTTTTTCCAGATCCAGGGGTGCTTGCAGCCCTTCCTCCAGAATGCGAATCGCGTTGCCGATCTGCTTGCACTTGTTAGGGATGTCACCGGACTGCATGTGGAGCTTTGCGGCGCCAATAGCACGTTGCAGCGCTTCGAACAACAAATTGACCAATTGGTGCGGATCCGCCATATCCACGCTGGCTTCCACACTGGCACGTTTGTAAGCCGAGGCGGAACGGGTACTGACGGAGGTAAACATGCTGCAAATCCTTATTCTCTTGCAGTAAGTATCGGCAAGTTTTGGGCCGACTAAAGCCCATGGGAAAAGAAGTACGTCTGTTTAAAGGCAAAGATACGCTACAAAAATAGTAGCTGCTTGCGCAGTCTTCACGGGCGCTAGCACCAGTTTTGATGCCTAAAATTCAGTTGCCGGATTTGTTCCAGGTCGTTATTTGTTGCGAGACATAGGCGTTCAGCGCGTTCAGGCTGGCCATTTTTGCATCCAGCGCGCTGTATTGCTTGCGCAAGCGGGTCTCAAAGGCGGTCGCCCGGTCGTTGACGCGGGTTTGGTCAACACCATTGGTGTCCAGCTGCTTCTGCAAGGCCGCCGCTTTGCTGACCACCACACCGCCACTGGCAAGTGCGCCCTTGGCAAAGCTGGCGAATTTCAGCGCAAAACCGTTGGTCTGGGTGTCCTTGTTGTTGGTGGTAAACAATTTGGCGAGTTCTGTTCCATTGTTGGCTGCCGCTGAAAGCTTGGTCGTATTCATCGTCAGCGTGCCATCGATTTGCCGCTCTATACCTACATCGTTTAGGCGTTTGTAGACCGAACCATTGCTGATGGAACCAATCATGTTCCTCAAGATGCTTTGCAAGCCAACCATGGAAGAGTCGCCCTGGAAGATGGATGGCGTCTTGGTTGCAGCATCGTATTTGGTCACATCCGCCAGATTGCTGGCCAATGCGTTGTAGGCTGTGATGAAGTCTTGCACATTCTTGACCGCGGCCGTCACGTTCTCGCTGACGGACATGGTGATGGGCACCTTCACTTCGCCGGGCGTTCCATAGCCGGTCGTGGTAGTCGCGCTCAGATTGATCGTGACACCAGGAACATTGTCGGCCAGGGTGTTGGTCTTGGAAGTGACCGCCAATCCATTGATACGCGCCTTGGCGTTCTGCCCGTATTGCGCAGGAATACCCGACGACGCCATGCCAAAGGCCGAGGTCTGTGGGTCATAGGCAAAACGTGAAAGTCCGGTGTTGTCGGAGTTGGTTGTATCGGAATCGGCAACCTGCACGCGAAATCCGGAATCAGAGCCAGTGGACTTGGAGCGCAGCAACAAGCGCTCACCCGTGCCATCCTTGAATACCGTCGCGACCACGCCCGCATTGGCTGCGTTGATCTTGTCCGCCAAGGTGGTCACGGTGTCGGCTGCAGTCACCACCACGCTGACATCCGCGCTACCGGATGCCGCAGTGAATGCAGGGCGGGCCGACGCCGCGGCCGCTACCGCGGCATTGGCGGCCGCAGTAGCGGCAATCGAAGTTGCTTTGAGCGCCGATGCGTCGGCAGCATCGGCCGTGGCCGTAATCGCGTTGGCCGTGGCTTGGTCACCACCAGACAGGGACGCGTATTCCGCATTCTTCGTCGCTAACGCATTGGCTTCTGCCGCGATCAACGCTGGTGTGGAATGGTCATTGGCAGCGATGGCCGATACCCAACTGGAATAGGCCGAGGAATAGTTGTTCAGCGAAGGTGTGCTTAACGCCTCGGTAGCCAGATCGCCAGACGCTTGGTTGTCATTGGCCAGTGCGCTGGCGGCATTGTTCGACGCAGTCGCGGCTGTTGCAGCAGTGGAGGTCACCACCGCGTCGGCAGCAGCCACCGCGGCATTGGCGGCACCGGCATCTGCAGCGCCTCCGGCCCATGTGCCTGCGCGAATGGTCAAGGTACCGGCACCCACGGCGGAGCTCAAGGAAACCGAGGCGGAGGAGATCGACTGCTCTTTGGCCAAAGCGTCTACATCCAGCGTGAAGGAGGTAGCGGACGCCGTGCTCGTGGCGGTGATGGACGCAATGTTGGAATTGGAGGACGAAGCGGAGCGCGCCACCCAAGAGGAGGATGCTGACAGCTGGGTGGCGACATCGGCCAGCGCAGAGAACTGGGACTGGATTTGACCAAACGTGGAAATCTTGGCTTTCTCAATCGTGGCTGCGTTTTTAAGCGCGTTCAGCGGCTGCCTCTCCAGCGCAGCCAATTTGGTCACGATACTTTCAGAATCGAGGCCGTTGGTGCCGATACCCAGTGACGTGATGGTCGCCATGAAAAAACCCTCCTGCACTAACCAGATCCAACCAGAACACCCAAGTGTGCGCCTGTTATGGGCCAGGTAAAACCGGAAAGTAGCCCCGGTTTTCAGCTTGCCAAACAAGACGACAAAAACGGGAAGAGGCTTTTTACCTCTCCCCGTCTTGTTTATCGGCCGCTACGTGAAGAACTTGAGCGGCCCGGTCTTTCCGTTTGCCAGGTTTTGACCCGGCTTTTCTAGCTTTAACGCAGCAGAGCCAACACGCCCTGTGGCAGCTGGTTGGCCTGGGCCACCATCGCAGTACCAGCCTGTTGCAGGATCTGGGCGCGCGACAGGTTGGCAGTTTCCACCGCGAAATCGGCGTCTTGAACACGCGAGCGGGAGGCGCTCAGATTTTCAGAGGTTGTTGCCAGACTGGAAATCGCAGTTTCAAAACGCGATTGCAAAGCGCCGAACTTGGCACGTTGGCCAGAGACCACGCTGATCGCAGCATCCACGGTCGACAGCGAGCGGGTCGCTGCTTCCACCGTACCCACGTCCAGCGTATCTGCGCTTTGCAGTTGGCTGGAATTGGTACCTGCGGTCAGGAAGAAGCCGGTTTTTGCAGCGGTGTTGGTCGCAGCAGCGGTGGACGTGGCAGAGAAAGTCTTGTCGGAATCCAGCGTCAGAGCTCCACTGACATAGGCAATACTCGCGGCACCGATCGTTCCCGCATCGCCAGCAATACCGGTTTGCAGGCCTGCATCAAACGTATTGGCAGCAATGGATTTGTTTTCCAGCAGGATGTCTTCGCCTGACGCATTGGTCAGCGTGATGCCGTCGCCAGCATCATTCACTTTGGCTGTTACACCGGTCTGGGAGGCCTTGTCGTTGATGGCATTTATCGCTGCGGCAAAACCGTCTGCGTTGGCGCCACCGGCACTAAAGTTGACATTCACTGCAGTGCTGTTGTTTGAGACAATGTCCAGCGAGTAGCTTGCGCCACTGGTGAATGTCTTCAGATCTACCTCAGTACGGGCCGAGGCGGTCACACCGGTGCTGTTGGTCTTGGCGTTGATGGATGCAGCGACGGTCTTGGCGCTGTCGCCAGCGGCGATGGCAACGGTTGCTGAACCCAGACCGCCATTGATCTTCAGACCTGCGTCTAAAGCGATGTTTGAACCTGTCGTACCCTTGGTGGCACCCAGTGTGGCACCAGCAGCCGCAGCCGCTCCAGATTGCGAACTGGTCAGTGTCGCAGTGGATCCCACGTTCAGATCGCCCTTGGCCAAGTTGGCCGTGACGCTGCCCGCAACCACCGCGCCCTGGCGGTTGTTGCCGTACTTGCTGGTCGTGAAGTTGGCTGTTGTCGCGTTAATGGTCTGGTTCGCATTGGCACCCACTTGGAAGTCTGCAGAAGTGAAGCTGCCGTCCAGCAGGTTTTGGCCGTTGAACTGCGTAGTGGCTGCAATCCGGTTCAATTCGGAACCGAGCTGGCTTACTTCCTGGTTCAGGGCGGCGCGGTCAGAGGCCGAGTTCGTCGCATTGGCGGACTGCACTGCCAGTTCGCGAATGCGCTGAAGAATGGTGTTGGAAGCACCCAATGCGCCTTCAGCTGTTTGCGACAGCGAGATGCCGTCGTTGGCATTGCGCGAAGCCTGGTTCAGGCCGCGAATTTGCGATGTGAAACGCTCGGAAATACTCAGACCAGCGGCATCGTCTTTGGCGCTGTTGATGCGCAAGCCCGACGAGAGTCGCTGAATCGCTGTGCTCAATCCCATTTGACTGTTGGTCAAATTGCGTTGCGCTGTCAATGAATTGACGTTCGTGTTGATGGTTGCTGTCATTTCGGTAACTCCTGAAAAAAACTCACCTAATCCGGCGAAATGCCGATCCCAACGCCAGCATTGCTGCTGACCGCCATGACCGGCGCGCCGTGATTGACGCCTTCCGGACGACGCACCCAAGAGGGCCCGTTGGAGTAGTTTTCGGGCAGTCTGGGAAAAACTTAAGTGCCGCACGCAGAAATTGGCCTTTATCACAGGCAACCTGTCTCCAAAAACACATTTGCGGGTGGTCTACACCCCATTTCCTGCATTCAAGGGTTAACCCCCATCAAGTTTTGTTGCGCCGAGTCAATTTGGCCGGTTTTTGCCACGCTTATCGCGCAAATGCGTCCTTGAGCCGTCCCCAGAATTCAACCCATCGTTACTGATTGTCTGCGTGTGGGTTAAGCAGGCTCTGCAATCGGCGGCGACGCTGATTCAATCTTTTTAGGAGTTCCGCGATGGCTTCAACCATTAATACCAATATCCAGTCACTGACTGCGCAGCGCAACCTTGCCAATTCACAGCTGGCGATGTCGACGTCCATGGCGCGTCTGTCATCGGGGTTGCGCATCAACAGTGCAAAAGATGACGCAGCGGGCCTGGCCATCAGTGAACGCTTCACCTCCCAGATCCGTGGCGTCAACCAGGCGGCGCGCAATGCCAATGACGGTATTTCGTTGGCCCAGGTAGCAGAAGGTGCCTTGGGCAGTTCCTCCGGCATTCTGCAGCGCATCCGTGAATTGGCAGTGCAATCCGCCAATGCGACCAACTCGGCCTCTGACCGCGCCGCGTTGAACTCGGAAGTCAGCCAGTTGACTGCTGAACTGAACCGAATTGCGGCAACCACACAGTTCAATGGCCAGAACATCCTGGATGGCAGCTTCACTTCTGCCACCTTCCAGGTGGGTGCCAATGCCAATCAGACCATTATTGCCACCACAGCCAATTTCAGCACCACAAAATACGGTAATAACCGCATGGGCTCGGCTGTGGCAGCCAACACTGGCGGGCCAGGCGATCTGGTTCTGGGCACAGCCAGCGCAGGTACCAACCCATCCACGGCCATTGCCGGCAACGTCAGCGCCGTAGTCGCAGACGTTTTGGCAATCAGCGGCTCCACAGGCAGCGCCAATGTGACGGTGAATCTCGGCGACAGCGCCAAGACGGTCGCTGCCAGCATCAATGCGCAGGCTGGCACCACAGGTGTCTCGGCAACGGCACGCACCAACCTGGACATCAACAACTTCACGGTGGCTGGTGCCTATTCGCTGTCTGTCGTCTCCAACAACCCGAGCACCACACCGACCACGGTGGCTTTCAATATTGGCTCCTCGCTGAACAACTCGGATGGCCTGGCAGCAGCGATTACCGCCTTCAACGACAAGTCATCCCAAACCGGCGTGACTGCGAAGATCAACGTGGCCGGTACGGGCATCACCCTGACCAACGAAAGTGGCGCCGATATTTCCGTCACCAGCGCTGCAACGTCGGTCGGAGCTTTTGACATCGTCAATCCTGATGTCGGTCCTATCCCGCCAGCTGCGGCCGTCACACCGGCTGTTGTCAACGTCGCTGCCAGCGGCAACGCCTACATCACCGGTGCCATCACGCTCGATTCGAATGGCAGCTTCAGTGTCGCCTCACCAAACGGCGAGGCCACGTCGAGCGGCGCCAGTTTCTTCACAGGTATCAGTTCCGCCAGCGAATTGCAGGCTGCATCGACGATGGATGTGTCCAGTGTGGACGCCGCAACACGCACGCTGTCCACAGTAGATTCTTCGCTGGCAGTGATTTCTGCCCAACGTGCCAAGTTCGGTGCGTTGCAGTCGCGGTTCGAGACGACCATTGCCAGCCTGAACACCACGTCGGAAAACCTGAGCGCATCGCGCTCTCGGATTCAGGACGCAGACTTCGCGATGGAAACCGCGAACCTGTCGCGCACACAGATCCTGCAGCAGGCCGGAACGGCGATGGTGGCCCAAGCCAACCAGTTGCCACAGTCCGTGTTGCAGTTGCTCAAGGGCTGATATCAGGCCGCCGCAAAGCGGGCTCTAATTCCCTGGCTTGCCCTTGGGGCAAAGGACTGCGCAAACACGTCTGTCGTTTTCGCCTCCAACAATCGCCTTCAGTTATGGTCTGAAATACCGATATAGGACTTGTCAGTCCAACGGGAAGTCACGCATGTGGCCCAGCCCGCGTCTTTGCTTGTAGGGAAACTTCCTACAGGCCGTTTTCGTTTTTGCTGACGACTGGATTAGCCGTTTTCCAATTTCGAAATTGCGGCCCGCATTCCAGAATTCGCTCCATGGTGATTCATCCGAATCGCTGACCCGTCACCGACCGACATGGAGCCTCCAATGACCAACGAACAACTGCTTGCTGAAATCCGCGAAGCCAATATGACTTACCTCATGCTGGCCCAAAACCTGATTCGCCAGGACAAGGCCCAAGCGCTCTTTCGCCTGGGGATGTCAGAAGAGGCGGCCGACTTGATCAGCGCACTGTCTCCCGCTCAGATTATGAAAATCTCCTCGGGCAACATGCTGCTGTGCCGCTTCCGCGTCGACGACGATCTGGTCTGGAACCTGTTGACCAACCACACCACGGCCAGCAAAGTCGACAACGATGCCACCACCAAGCTGCACGCCAGCATTCTGATGGCCGGCAAGTTCGCCGAAGCCATGTAATCTGCTACCTGAGGACGATCACCATGGCTACCAAAAGTGTTTTGAATGACTCCCGCCAAGTGGAACGCGCTGTTTCGCTGATCCAACTGGGTGCCCGCCTCCAGGTGCTGGAGAGCGAGACCAACCTGTCCTACGAACGGCTGCTGCGCCTCTACAAGGAAGTGGCAGGTCGCTCCCCCAGCAAAGGTCAGTTGCCGTTTTCCACCGAGTGGTTTCTGACCTGGCAGCCCAACATCCATGCCTCGTTGTTCCAGAACACCTATGAATACCTGACCAAGGTCAGCGCCATGGAAGATATTGATGCGGTGATGGCGGCTTATCGGCTGTACACCGAGCAAATTTCTGCCTGTGGCGTCGAGCCGCTGCTGTCTATTACCCGCGCCTGGCGTCTGGTCAAATTCATCGACAACAACATGCTGTCGATGACCAAATGCTCCAAATGTGGTGGCCACTTTGTATCAGAGGCCTACGAAAACAGCCGTCACTTTGAATGCGGTCTGTGCACTCCCCCAGCGCGGGCGGGCAAAGGTGCCGCCAGCGGCGGTATATTGCTGCACTAAACGCTATTAAATTAGTAGCTACTTGCGCAATCCCTACAAGGCCTAAGGCCGAATTTGGCAATAAATTCAAGCGGGGACACAGAGCGACGATATGATAGGGAACAGGCCTGCATAAGGCGCCCTTTTCCACCCCTGAGGCTCCCGGTCTCACTGTCACAATGCGCCTATGTTTGTAATCGTTGGCTGGCTTGTCATTTTGGTGTGCGTGTTTGGCGTGTACATCTTCCACGGTGGAAACATCATGGTTATTCTGCACGCGCTGCCCTTCGAATTGATCACCATCGGTGGCGCAACAGTCGGCGCTTTCCTGGCCAACAACCAGATGAAGGTGGTCAAGGCCACCATCAAGGGTCTGGGCGAATGCTTCAAGGGCAGTAAATACACCAAGGCCCGCTACATGGACTTGATGGCGCTGATGTTCGACATCCTGCAAAAAGCGCGTAAGGAAGGCCTGATGGCCATCGAAAAGGATGTGGAGACTCCGGAAGAATCCGAGATTTTCAAAAAATATCCGACAGTGGGCAGTGACCACCACGTTGTCGAATTCATCACCGACTACCTGCGCATGATGGTGTCCGGCAACCTGAATGCCCACGAAATCGAATCGCTGATGGACAACGAAATCGAAACCCACCACCACGAAGCGCATGCAGCGGTTGCGGCGCTGCAGCGTGTTGCGGGCGGATTACCTGCTTTCGGCATTGTGGCTGCGGTGTTGGGCGTGGTGAACACCATGGGCTCGGTCGGCCAACCCCCCGCGGTGCTGGGCGGCATGATCGGCTCGGCGCTGGTTGGTACCTTCCTGGGTATTTTGCTGGCATACGCGTTTGCCGAACCCTTGGCTGGCGTACTGGAGCAAAAGGTAGAAGAAGCGGGCAAGGAATTGCAATGCATCAAGACCACACTCTTGGCCAGCATGCAAGGCTACAACCCCTCTACCGCCATCGAATTTGGCCGCAAGGTCCTGTTCTCCACCGAACGCCCGTCTTTCACCGAGCTGGAAGAGTTCGTGAAGAAGAAGTAAATGGAAAAGTGAGAGCCCGGCATGGCCGACTCCAAGAAGCTCCAACCGATCATCATCAAGCGGGTCAAGAAGGCCGGCCACGTTGCGCATGGTGGTGCCTGGAAGATCGCCTATGCCGACTTCGTTACGGCAATGATGGCGTTCTTCTTGCTGATGTGGCTGCTGGGCAGCACCACAGAGGGCGACAAGAAGGGCATTTCCGACTATTTCCAATCGCCGCTCAAGGTTGCACTGCAAGGTGGCCCGGGTGCTGGCGCAAGCAACAGCGTCGTCACTGCAGGCGGCAACGATCTGACCCAATCCGCCGGCCAATCCAAACGAGGGGATAGCGAGCAAAAGCTGGCAAAGAAAACTGCCGCCGATCAAAAGAAGGTCGAACGCTCGAAAAAGGATTCACAAGCACTGGCAGCACTGAGTGCCAAGATTGCAGCAGCCATTTCCAGCAACCCGCGCTTGTCAGAGTTCAGCTCCCAGATCAAGCTGCAAATCACACCCGATGGTCTGTTGATCCAGATCGTGGACGACCAGAAACGGCCCATGTTTGACAGTGGAAGCGCCATAGTAAAGCCCTATATGCGCGACATCCTGCGCGAAATCGGACTTGCACTCAGTGACGTCGAGAACCGGATCAGCCTGGACGGGCACACCGACCGCGCCGCTTATGGCAATGCCGCCCGCGGCTACAGCAACTGGGAGCTATCAGCGGACCGCGCCAATGCCTCGCGCCGTGAACTCGCCGCCGCCGGTATGCCCGAGGGAAAAATGGTCCGCGTGGTGGGTATGGGGTCTAGCCTGCCCTTTGACCCGGCCGACCCGCTGGCGCCCAGCAATCGGCGCATCAGCATCTTGGTCATGACCCGTGAGGCCGAGGAACGCATACTGGGCCCGGTCAATATCCCTGTCGACACAGATACTGAGACCAGCCCATCCACAGCGGCAGATGCAAAATCGGCACCCTGAACGGCTGAAAATTCGGTCATACTTGCGCAAATATGAAAACCGCCCGGGAAAGGGTTAGCCATGACAAAAGAACTGCGATTTTTGGTTGTCGATGATTTCTCAACGATGCGACGGATTGTTCGCAATCTGCTGAAGGAAAGTGGATATGCCGAAGTCGATGAGGCGGAAGACGGCGTAGCTGCCTTGGCCAAGCTGCGTAACAGCACCTTCGACTTTGTGGTGAGCGACATCAACATGCCCAACATGAATGGCTTTCAGTTGCTGGCCGAAATCAAAAAAGACGACAAACTCAAGCACCTTCCGGTGTTGATGGTCACCGCTGAAGCGCGCAAGGAAGACATTGTGATGGCTGCCCAACAGGGCGCAGCTGGCTACATCGTCAAACCGTTTACCAAGGCGACCTTAGAAGACAAGGTCAACCACATTCTGACCAAATCCGGTCTGAAGTAGCCATGTCGACCCCCGATCTGCGCGACCTGTTGAAAGACGGCGTCTCTCCGATTCAGATCCACCAGCAGATCGGCGCGCTGACCCGCCAATTGCACGACTCCCTCAATGGATTAGGCCTGGCAGACAAGGTCAAGGAGTGGTCTGGTGAATTGCCCGACGCAAAAAGCCGTCTCTCCTATATCGCCCGGCTCACCGGCGAAGCCGCTGAAAAAGTGCTCAACCGGGTGGACCAAGCCAAGGCCGAGCACGACCACATCGCTTCCGAGACACGCCGCATCGGTGAACTGATAACCAAGGACCCGGTGGGTGCGGTGGCCAAGGGCCATGTGATGAACTTCATTTCCGATGTGGAGCAGTCCAGCAAGAAAGTCGATGAGCACCTGACCGAGATCATGATGGCGCAGGACTTCCATGACCTGACGGGTCAGGTGATTGCCAAGGTCGTTAACCTGGCGGCCAACATCGAGGAGCAGCTTCTCTTAATGCTGGTGCAGACCGCACCGCCCGATACGGCGGCCAAGCTGGCACCCGCCGCCGAAAGAGGTCCGGCTTTGGCCGGACCGGTGGTCGCGGGTCAAGCGTTTACGGAAGTCGTAACCGACCAATCCCAGGTCGATGATTTGCTCGCGAGCTTGGGGTTTTAAATTAGGCCCCCACGCTCTGCCGCTGTGCGGGTCGCTGCCCCTAAGGGGGCTAATTTGCCTTGGCGCGGCCCCGCGGCAAATTGCTCTTTGAGCCTTTCTCGATTAGCGGGGATTTGACGGGCCTTATCGGCCTTTAGTTCGGCGCCTCGCCGAACACAATGGTGGGAACTTATCAGTCTCCCCATCATGGAATCAGGCAGCCAAGACCGCAATCTACCGGCCTCGGAACGCAAGCTCAAAAAGGCGCGTGACGACGGTCAGGTCACCCGATCCGAGGATGTATCCCATCTGGCCGTTTTAGGCGCCGGTGCGCTCGCAGTTTTGCTGCTGGCACCTATTCTCTTTGACCGCCTCAAACACACCCTGGGCGAGCAGCTCACTTTTGATGCCTCCGTAATACGGCAAACGGCCAGCATGGTGTCCCGTCTTGGTGATGCCACTTCGGTTGGCCTGGCGGGCTGTATCACCTTCGCTGCGATTGTCATGTCCGCGTCCATCTTGGGTGCCGTCGCCTGCGGAGGCTGGGTCAGTAGCCTTAAACCCCTGATGCCGGACTTGAGTCGCCTGAGCCCGCTCAAAGGAGCGGCCAATCTGTTCAGCAAGAAGAAGCTGATCACCACGGCCAAGATGCTCCTGCTCACCATCATCCTGTTCACGATTGCGGCGCAGTACCTGGGCAACGGCTTTGTCGAGATGGCGATGATGGTGCTGCAACCCTCCCCCAACTCCATCACCCATATGTCCAGCTGGCTGGCGGCCGGCGCCGGGCTGATGCTGTTGGTTATCTTGCTGGCCGCGATGATCGACGTGCCGCTGCAGAACTTCTTGCACAAGGGTGAAATGAAGATGTCGCACCAAGAGGTCAAGGAAGAAAACAAGGAAACCGACGGCAACCCGCAAATGAAGGGAAAGATGCGCCAGCGCCAGCGCGAGCTGTCCCAAAAAGGCAGCATTAACGCTGTTCCCAAGGCGGATTTTGTAGTGATGAACCCCACCCACTTTGCAGTGGCGATCCGCTACGACGAAAAAACCATGAATGCGCCCCAGGTCATTTCCAAAGGCGCCGACCTTCTGGCCATGAAAATCCGTGACATTGCCAAGCACCACGACATTCCGGTGCTGCAGTCACCCATGCTGGCACGCGCGCTGTACGCCAATGCCGAGCTGGACCAGGACATTCCTTCCGCCCTGTACACCGCGGTGGCGCAAGTGCTGGCCTATGTGTACCGCCTGCGCAATGCACTCAAGGGTGCGGGCCCGATGCCGGGCGATGTGCCACAGCCGTTTGTGCCGCCGGAACTGGACCCTTTGATCAAAGTCGCCAAGGCCAAAGGCACCAACCCGGCTCCGGACCCGACGCTTGAAGCGATGCGCGCATGAGCAACCCACTCCAGTCTTTCCAGCAGTGGTACCGCCAGAACGCCGGCGTGATTCAGGGCGCAGGCGCCCCGATGCTGGTGGTCGCCATTCTGGCGATGATGGTGCTACCACTGCACCCGATGCTGCTGGATGCATTCTTCACGATCAATATCGCCGTCGCGCTGATGGTGATGATGGTCGCGGCCTACATGGTCCGGCCGCTGGACTTTGCCGCCTTCCCGTCTGTACTGCTGTTGACCACGTTGATGCGCCTGTCGCTGAACGTAGCCTCAACCCGGGTGGTGCTGCTGGAAGGCCATACCGGTCCGGGCGCTGCGGGTGCCGTGATCGAGGCCTTTGGCCACTTCCTGATCGGTGGCAACTTCGCCGTCGGTCTGATCGTGTTTGCGATTCTGGTGGTGATCAACTTTGTCGTGGTGACCAAGGGCTCTGAGCGGATTGCCGAAGTGTCAGCGCGCTTCACGCTGGACGCGATGCCAGGCAAGCAGATGGCAGTCGATGCAGACTTGAACGCAGGCCTGATCGACGAGAAAGAAGCCAAACGCCGCCGCGCCGAGATTGGGGAAGAAGCCGAGTTCTTCGGATCCATGGACGGCGCCTCCAAATTCGTGCGTGGCGATGCGGTCGCCGGTATCTTGATTTTGCTGATCAATATTTTTGGCGGCTTCACGATCGGCATCCTGCAACACGACCTGACGGCCACTCAGGCTGCCAATACCTACATTCTGCTGGCAGTGGGCGACGCACTGGTCGCCCAGATTCCGGGTCTATTGATCTCTGTCGCGGCTGCGATGGTAGTGTCGCGGGTCGGAAAGGATAAAGACATCGGCAAGCAGATCGTTGGCCAGATGTTTGTGTCCCCGCGCGTGCTGGGCATCACTGGCTGCATCATGTTCATCCTGGGTGTGATTCCGGGCATGCCGCACTTTGTGTTCCTCACAATCGCTGCAATTTTGGCTTGGGGTGCCTGGACGCTTGCCCACCGCCCACCGCCCGAGATTGCGAAGGAAGTAGCAGGTCCGACCACTAACGAAGGAGAAGCTTCCTGGGACGACTTGCAACCTGTTGATCAACTCGGCCTGGAACTGGGTTACCGCCTGATTGCGCTAGTGGACAAGACGCGCCAGGGCGACCTACTGAACCGCATCAAGGGCGTACGCCGCAAGTTTGCACAAGAAGTGGGCTTTCTGCCGCCGCCAGTGCATGTACGCGACAACCTGGAACTCAAACCCAGCGCCTACCGCATCACGCTGCGCGGCGTGATCGTCGGCGAAGGTGAGGCCTTTCCAGGCATGTTCCTGGCGATCAACCCCGGCGGCATCACGACGCCGCTGATTGGCACGGCGACCACCGACCCCGCTTTTGGTTTGCCCGCCCACTGGATCGATGAACGCCAGAAAGAAGCGGCGCAAATGGCCGGGTTTACGGTGGTTGATTCCGAGACTGTGATGGCAACCCATTTGTCACACTTGATGCAGGTTCAAGCATCCAAGTTACTCAGCCGAACAGAGACCCAACAACTCGTGGAACACGTCGCCAAACTGGCCCCCAAACTGATCGAAGAAGTCGTGCCCAAGCTGGTCTCGATTGCCGTCTTTCAGAAAATCCTGCAGCTGCTGCTGGACGAGGCCGTGCACATCCGCGATATCCGCACCATCATCGAGTCGATTGCCGAGCACGCGCCCAGCACCACCGATCCGGTCGAACTGGCCAAGCGCATCCGCGTGGCGCTGTCGCCGGCCATCGTGCAACAAATTTACGGCTCCACCCGCGA
>JAYWAV010000181.1:0-5033 GCA_043782015.1 Rhodoferax sp.
GCCGGATTGTTTGGGCAGGACTTGCGTCTGGAGTACACCAGTGCGTCGGGACATCCGGGTCAAATAGTGGTATTGCCTCTGGGCACCTCATCCCATCGGCAGCCAGATACGGCCCTGTTTCGCGCGGTTGGATGGATGGCGCCGCGCTTTGCCGCGGTGATGGGCGACATCGGCGCGGGTGGCGCCGCGCAGGCAGCAGGGTTGCAACGGGGTGATCAAGTGCTGGCAGTAAACAGTCGGCCTGTGGCGGACGCAGCCCAGTTGCGCGAACGGATATTCCAATCGGGTCGCACCGGAGTGGCCCAGCCGCAGACTTGGCGGATTGTGCGTGACGGTGTGGCGCGCGACATACTGGTTGCGCCCAAGGTCATCACAGTAGCGGAAGGCAAGGCTGGCCGGATTGAAGCGGCGATCGGCGCGCCACCGGAGACTGTCACCGTGCGCTACGGTGCCTGGGATGGCTTGGTGATGGGGGTTGAGCGGACCTGGCAGATGTCGGCTTTCAGTTTAACCATGCTGGGACGCATGCTGACGGGTGAAGCTTCGGTAAAGAATTTGAGCGGACCGATCGCAATCGCCGATTACGCCGGACAATCTGCGGCGCGCGGGCCTACTACATTTTTGGTGTTTTTGGCTCTGGTAAGCGTCAGTCTTGGTGTGCTAAACCTGTTGCCGCTGCCAGTTCTGGATGGTGGTCACCTGATGTATTATCTTTGGGAGGGGCTTACGGGCCGACCGGTATCAGATTCCTGGATGAACAGGCTGCAGCCCGCTGGATTGGCTGTGTTGCTGTTAATGATGTTCATCGCTGTTTTTAATGACTTGACGCGCTATTTGGGTTGACCGCGCTGTTTCTGCTAATTTTTCCTACATGACACAAATGAATTTCAAGCCTGGCTATTTCCGCTCGCTCGGCTGCGTGCTTGCATTGGGGGTCGCCACCCATGCGGCCTGGGCCCTGGAGCCCTTTGCGGTGAAAGACATTCGTCTGGAGGGCCTGCAGCGCATCGAACCCGGCACCGTGTTTGCGTCGCTGCCAGTTCGTATCGGCGACACCTATACCGACGAGAAGGCCGCAGCCTCCATTCGCGCCCTGTTTGGTCTGGGGCTGTTCAAGGATGTGCGCATTGATGTCAAAGACAACGTGTTGGTCATCATCGTGGAAGAGCGACCCACCATTGCGGCTGTTGATTTCACCGGCACCAAGGAATTCGACAAGGAAGCACTGACCAAGGCCTTGAAGGATATTGGCCTGACCGATGGCCGACCTTTCGACAAGGCGCTGGTGGACCGCGCAGAGCAGGAACTCAAACGCCAGTACATCAACCGAAGCATGTACACCAGCGAGGTGGTAACGACCGTGACACCGATTGAACGTAACCGCGTCAATTTGAGTTTTGCAGTGGTGGAGGGCGACGTTGCCAAGATCAGCGACATCCGCATCGTGGGCAACAAGGTGTTTTCCGAGTCCACATTGCGTGGTCTGTTTGACCAGGACACTGGCGGCTGGCTGAGCTGGTATACCAAGTCGAACCGCTATTCGCGTACCAAACTCAATGCAGATATTGAAACCTTGCGGTCGTATTACATGTCGCGCGGTTACCTGGAGTTCAAGGTCGAATCGACACAAGTGGCCATTGCACCCAACAAGCAGGATGTGAGCATTACCATCAACGTCACCGAAGGTGAGCGTTTTGTCGTGTCCAAGATCAAGCTGGCGGGCAACTACCTGGAAAAAGAGGCCGAGTTCCAGACGCAAATATCCATCCGTCCCGGTGAGGCCTACAACGCCGATCAGGTGGCCACGACGGTCAAGGCCTTCACTGACTATTTCGGCAATTTTGGCTTTGCGTTCGCGCGTGTCGAACCCAAGACCGAGATTGACCGTACGACCAATCGCGTCGAAATTACGCTGCAGGCCGATCCCTCCCGCCGGGTTTATGTGCGCCGCATCAATGTGGCGGGTAACGACCACACGCGCGATGAGGTGATACGCCGCGAGTTCCGCCAGCTGGAGTCAGCCTGGTATGACGGCGAAAAAATTCGCCAATCGCGCAACCGGGTAGACCGTCTGGGTTACTTCAAGGAAGTGACCATGGACACGCTGGACGTGCCAGGGTCGCCCGATCAGGTGGATTTGACGGTGACGGTTGCCGAAAAACCCACAGGCAGCCTGAGTCTGGGTGCTGGTGTTTCCAGTGCCGACGGATTGGGATTGCAGTTTGGCTTCCGACAGGACAATGCATTTGGTTCTGGCAACTCGCTGGGTGTAGAGCTGAACACCAGCAAGTACAACAAGACCATTGTGTTCAACACTACCAATCCCTACTTCACAGAAGATGGGATTTCGCGCACGATTGATGTGTCGCAGCGCACTTCCAAGCCGTATGCCAATATCGACAGCTATTCGATTGAAACGACCAGCTTGGCCATGCGCTTCGGTGTGCCTTTTACAGAATCAGACACGGTGTATTTTGGTGCAGGCGTGGATCGCACAACGATCATCCCCGGGCTGCTGCTGCCCACCGTGTACCAAGACTTTGCCAATAGTTACGGCTTCACCAGCAATTCCATCCCCCTGACATTGGGCTGGGGTCGCGATACGCGTGACAGCGCGCTGGTGCCGAGCACCGGCAAAGTGATGCGGGTGACAGGCGAATGGAGCGTTGCGGGCGAGCTGCGCTACGCGCGGCTTAGCACGCAATACCAGCAGTTCTACCCGGTGAGCAAGAAAATCACCGCTGCTTTCAATGCTGAGCTGTCGGTCGGTACTGGAACCAACGGGCAGTCGTACCCCATTTTCAAGAACTTCTATTCGGGCGGCTTGGGCTCGGTCCGCGGATTTGAGCCTGGCAGTCTGACCACCGAATTCCAGCGCCTGAACGGCACGACTGCGACTGGCGGAACGCAAAAAATCAATTTCAACGCAGAGTTGCTGTCCTCTCTTCCGGGTGGCGGAAGCGACCGCACGTTGCGGGTGTATACCTTCCTTGATGCAGGCGGCCTGTACGGGTCAGACGAAAGTATTAAATTGGGCGAAATGCGCTCCTCGTATGGCATCGGCATCAGCTGGATTTCACCGGTCGGGCCGCTGCGTTTGGCCTATGCCCGTCCCATCACCAAGTTCGATAGCGATAAAATCCAGAACTTGCAATTTCAGATCGGAACTTCTTTCTAATGAAAACTATCCAAAAGACACTGTGGCTGGCCATCCTGGCTACGGCCTGTGCAGCCATGTCCTTGGGCGTGCAAGCGCAAGAATCCAGGATCGGTTATATCAATACCCAACTCATCACCACGCAATCTGCCCCAGCGAAAGCGGCGCAGGCGAAGCTGGAGCAGGAGTTTTCCAAGCGCCAGAAGGAACTGGTCGATTTGCAGACGGGCTTGAAAGCGCTGAACGACAAGTTCGAGCGTGATGCACCGACACTGACCGAAAGCCAGCGTACGACCCGTCAGAAGGAGTTCGCAGAACAAAGCCGTGACTTCCAGCGCAAACAGCGTGAGTTCCAAGAAGACCTGAACGGCCGCCGCAACGAAGAATTGCAGCAAGTGCTCGACAAGGCCAACAAGGCGGTGCGCCAAGTGGCTGAAGCCGAAAAATACGACTTGGTGATTCAGGAAGTGGTGTACGCCAGTGCCAAGCACGACATCACTGACAAAGTCTTGAAGATTCTCAACGCCGGCTCCAAGTAAGTCTGTATTCAGGGGCATCCCCATGGAGCTCACGTTAGGCTTTGTGGTGGAGTCCCTGGGGGGTACCCTGCATGGGGATGTAGCCACCCGAATCACCGGATTGGCGTCGCTGGAAGCGGCGACCCCCACCCAGCTCAGCTTCTTGAGCAACCCCCGTTACCAACAGCAACTGCGCGACAGCCGCGCAGCCTGCGTCATTGTGGCGCCTGCCATGCAGGAAGCTGCGCTTGCGCGCGGCGCCTGTATCGTGACGGACCAGCCCTACCTGTATTTCGCCAAAGTGACGCAGTTGTGGCGGCGCACGCAGCCACCTGCTGCAACCGGTATCCATCCCAGTGCGGTCATTGATCCGGCGGCAACCGTCCATCCCAGCGCCACGATTGGCCCGCTGTGCGTTCTGGAGCGCGGCGCTTACGTAGGTGCCGCCACAGTGCTTAAGTCGCGCGTTACGGTGGGGGAGGATTGCCGTATCGGAGAGCGCTGCCTGGTCCATCCCGGCGTCGTGATCGGTGCGGATGGTTTTGGTTTCGCGCCCAATGGGGAGGCCTGGGAAAAGATCGAACAGCTCGGCGCTGTCTTCATTGGCAACGATGTCGAAATCGGCGCGAATACGTGTATTGACCGCGGCGCCTTGCAGGACACCGTGATTGAAGACGGCGTGAAGCTCGATAACCTCATCCAGATCGGCCACAACGTGCGCGTCGGCAAACACACGGCGATGGCCGGTTGTGTTGGCGTGGCTGGCAGCGCGGACATCGGTGAGCGCTGCACGATTGGCGGCGGCGCGATTGTGCTGGGGCATTTGTCCATTGTTGACGGCGTTAACATCTCGGCCGCAACGGTGGTGACGCGTTCGATCCGCAAACCGGGTACCTACACCGGCATGTTCCCCATGGATGAAAACGCGCAGTGGGAGAAGAATGCCGCCTCATTGAAGCAACTACATTCCTTGCGCGAACGGGTTCGTGCTATGGAAGAAAAACTAAAAACTTGCGGGACAGACCTTTAGCTCTGTCCCCAACTGATTACTGGAAACACCATGATGGACATTCATAAAATTCTGAAACAGCTGCCGCACCGGTACCCGTTCCTGCTGGTGGACCGCGTGCTGGAGCTCGAAAAAGGCAAGTCGATCAAGGCGCTGAAAAACGTCACCATCAACGAACCTTTTTTTGAAGGCCACTTTCCACACCGTCCGGTGATGCCGGGGGTGCTCATGCTCGAAGCCCTCGCCCAGGCAGCCGCATTGCTGGCCTTTGATGCACTCAATACCACCCCCAATGACGAAATGGTCTATTACTTCGCAGGTATCGACGGCGCGCGCTTCAAGCGCCCGG
>JAYWAV010000182.1:0-13738 GCA_043782015.1 Rhodoferax sp.
TACGTTTGACAATGGAGGCGACTTCTTCGAGCTTGGAGATGTCGCCGGTCTCAATTGCGTTACGAATGGTTGCAGTTTCGGCAGCGCTACCACGTTGCATCGCCGCAATCAGCGGCAGTGTGGCCTTGCCTTCGCGCAAGTCATCGCCCAAATTCTTACCCAATATTGCCGAATCGCCGTGGTAGTCCAGAACGTCGTCGATCACTTGGAAGGCGGTACCCAGAGCCTGTCCATATTCCGCGCATGCAGCCTCCTGCATTTCGGTGGCCCCCGACAGCAAGGCGCCGACCCGTGCGCTGGCCTCAAATAGCTTGGCAGTTTTGGAGCGGATGACTTGCAGATAGCCCGCTTCATCAAGGGCTGCGTTGTGCATGTTCATCAACTGCATCACTTCGCCCTCGGCGATGACATTGGTCGCATCAGCCAACACCTGCATGATTCGCATGCTTTGGGCTTCTACCATCATCTGGAATGCACGGGAGTAAAGAAAGTCGCCCACCAAGACACTGGCTGGATTGCCGAATTTGGCGTTTGCCGTTGCATTGCCGCGGCGCAACAGGGATTCGTCCACCACGTCATCGTGCAACAGGGTGGCGGTGTGGATGAACTCGACCACCGCAGCCATGTTGAAACGCTGGACGCCACGGTAGCCCAATGCGCCGCAACATAGCAGCAGCAGGCCTGGACGAAGCCGTTTTCCACCGGCCGCAATGATGTACTGCGCGACGGTACCGACCAAGGGGACGCCGGATTCCAGCCGTTGGACGACCACCTGGTCGACCTGGCGCATGTCTTCAGCGATAAGGGAGAGCCCGCTTGGGGAGGGGCTGGAAGTGTCTTGCAAGGGCGGGCCCCAGTGTGGATTGCCGCGATTATAGGAAGCCGCGGCTTCTAAAACTGTGGGCACAATGGTGATTTGCCGGAAAAACCGGGCCGTGTTATACTCTAAGGCTCTGCGAAAATCCGTTCGTGGAGCTAAATTGAAGAGGTCAACATGTACGCGGTCATAAAAACCGGCGGTAAGCAATATCGGGTTGCTGCCGGCGAAAAAATTAAAGTAGAACAGATTGCTGCGGACGTAGGCCAGGAAATTGTGTTCAACGAAGTATTGGCTGTCGGTAACGGCGCTGAACTGAAAGTTGGCACGCCCCTGGTGTCCGGCGCGACCGTTACGGTCACAGTAATTTCTCACGGCAAGCACGACAAAGTGCGCATTTTCAAGATGCGTCGTCGCAAGCACTATCAGAAACGTCAAGGTCACCGTCAGCAGTTCACAGAACTGCAAATCGGCGCTATTACTGCTTAAGGACACCAGGTCATGGCACAGAAAAAAGGCGGCGGCTCTACGCGAAACGGGCGCGATTCCAAGCCCAAGATGCTCGGTGTGAAGGCTTTCGGCGGTGAGTTGATCAGCGCCGGCTCCATCATTGTGCGCCAGCGTGGTACCAAGTTCCATCCCGGCAGCAATGTCGGTATTGGCGTGGACCACACCCTGTTTGCACTGGTAGACGGCCACGTGTCGTTCGCCGTCAAGGGCGCGCTGAACAAGCACACCGTGAGCGTGACGGCTGCAGCGTAATCTGCACCGTGCTCTCCGAGAAACCCTGCGCCAAATGCGCGGGGTTTTTTATTTGTAATCTAGTAAAGTAGCACCATGAAGTTCGTTGACGAAGCCTATATCGATATCTCCGCCGGAGACGGTGGGGCGGGCTGCGTCTCGTTTCGCCATGAGAAATACAAGGAATTTGGCGGCCCCAATGGCGGCGACGGTGGCCGTGGCGGCCATGTCTTCGCAGTGGCAGATTCCAATCTCAACACTTTGGTGGATTTCCGGTTTTCCCGTCGCCATGACGCCAAGCGCGGCGAGCACGGCATGGGCTCCGACATGTTCGGGGCTGCCGGTGACGACATCACACTGAAGATGCCAGTCGGCACCATCATCACCGACGCTGAAACCGGTGAAGTGCTTTACGAACTGCTGGTTCCCGGCGAGGTCATCACCATCGCCAAGGGCGGTGACGGCGGCTTTGGCAATATGCGTTTCAAGAGCGCGATCAACCGTGCCCCGCGCCAGAAAACACCCGGTTGGCCCGGCGAAAAAAAGAATCTGAAACTGGAACTGAAAGTTCTGGCGGACGTGGGGCTGCTGGGTATGCCCAATGCCGGCAAATCCACGCTGATTACCGCCATCTCCAACGCCCGGCCTCGGATTGCAGACTATCCCTTCACTACCTTGCACCCCAATCTGGGTGTGGTGCGCGTAGGCCCCGAACAAAGCTTTGTGGTCGCCGATCTGCCGGGCCTGATTGAAGGCGCCTCTGAAGGCGCTGGACTGGGGCATCTGTTCCTGCGCCATTTGCAGCGCACGCGCTTGCTGTTGCATGTGATCGATATGGCGCCGTTTGACGACGGCGTAGATACCGTGGCGCAAGCCAAAGCCATCGTCAATGAGCTGAAAAAGTACGACGAGAACCTGCACAAAAAGCCACGCTGGCTGGTGCTGAACAAGCTGGACATGGTGGACAACGATGCGCGCGCAGAGTTGATCAAGGACTTTGTAAAGCGCTTCAAGTTCAAGGGCCCGGTGTTTGAAATTTCGGCTTTGACCCGAGAAGGGTGCGAGCCGCTGATCAAGGCGATTTACAAACACATCAAGGCGCAGCAGATTGCGGAACAGCCGCACGTGGAAGTTGATCCCCGCTTTACCGGCGAAAGCGCCGAGCCCCCTGTCTCCTGACCTGCTACTATTTTTATAGCTGCTTGCGCTGGCGCGGCGGGCGCTAACGGCCAATATGACCATTAATCCCAATGCATCGATTCTGACCGGCGCCAAGCGCCTGGTCGTAAAAGTAGGCTCCAGCCTGGTGACAAACGATGGTCGGGGGCTCGATGAACAGGCGATTGGTGAATGGTGCCGACAGCTGGCGCATCTGGTGCGCGACGGCCGGGAGGTCATTATGGTGTCCAGCGGTGCGATTGCCGAAGGCATGAAGCGCTTGGGCTGGACCCAGCGGCCGCATGCGATTCAGGAACTGCAAGCGGCTGCGGCCGTAGGGCAAATGGGCTTGGCCCAAATGTACGAAACCAAGCTCAAGGCCAATGGCTTGGGCAGCGCCCAGGTGCTGCTGACACATGCCGATCTGGCCGACCGCGAGCGCTATCTGAATGCCCGCTCCACGCTCTTGACCTTGTTGAAGCTTGGCGTGGTGCCGGTCATCAACGAAAACGACACCGTCGTCAATGACGAAATCAAATTTGGCGACAACGACACATTGGGTGCGCTGGTCGCCAACTTGGTGGAGGCCGATGCGTTGATCATCCTGACCGATCAAAAGGGCCTGTACACGGCCGATCCACGCAAGGACACCAGTGCCCAGTTCGTGCATGAGGCGAAGGCCGGAGACCCGGCTTTGGAAGTGATGGCTGGCGGCGCCGGTTCCAGTATTGGCCGCGGCGGCATGATCACCAAAATTCTGGCCGCCAAGCGCGCTGCTGGCTCGGGCGCCTCCACTGTGATTGCCTGGGGGCGCGAGCCCGATGCGCTGGTCCGTCTGAGCGCGGGCGAGCAGATTGGCACCTGGTTGATCGCCCAAACCCAGAAGCAGCAAGCCCGTAAACAGTGGATTGCCGATCACCTGCAACTGCGCGGCTCGGTCACGGTCGATGCCGGTGCTGCGGCCAAGCTGCGCGAAGAAGGCAAGAGCCTGCTGCCCATCGGCATGGTTCAGGTGGAAGGCGAGTTTTCGCGTGGTGATGTGATCGCCGTTCGGGATCCGCAGGGTCTTGAGTTTGCCCGTGGGCTGGCGAACTACGCCAGCAGCGAAGCGCGACTGATTTGCCGAAAACCGTCCACAGAGATTGAGAAATTACTCGGCTATGCGGCCGAAGCGGAAATGCTGCACCGGGATAACCTGGTGTTGACCCGGTAACCCGTCAAGCCTCGATCAGTCCACTACCGGAACGTTAGTTCCAGGATCGGGCTCAAAGGTCGCGCCGGGTGGCAGTTCCATCGCCATTCCAGACGAACGCTCATGCTCCATGGGCGCGCCATCTCGAGGCCGGGAAGAATGGCGCAGGTAGCGATTTCTCGGTTCGTGGCGAGGCAGGTAGCGTGCCAGCTCGGTCAGCGCCATCTCATAGACCCCGCGTTTGAATTCGACCACCGCGTCCAGCGGAACCCAGTAGTCGTTCCAGCGCCAGGCATCAAATTCTGGATGGTCAGTGGCGCGCAGGTTCAAATCCCAGTCGTGCCCCGTCAACTGGAGCAAAAACCAGATTTGCTTTTGGCCCTTGTAGTGGCCCCGCGCGTCACGGCGGATATATCGGTCTGGCACCTCATAACGCAACCAGTCTCGGGTACGGGCAACGACGGATACATGCTCCGGCTGGAGCCCCACTTCCTCATGCAGCTCCCGAAACATGGCCTGCTCGGGGGTTTCGCCCCGGTCAATGCCACCCTGCGGAAACTGCCATGAGTGGGTGCGTATACGCTTTCCCCAAAATACCTGATTTTTCTGGTTGAGCAGGATGATGCCGACGTTGGGCCTAAAGCCCTCCCTGTCAAGCATAATCAAACCCCAAATTTCTAAACTTCGTTCATTATGCACAGCAAGCTTGCTGCATCAAGGGGCGAAGCGCACTGAAGACACCCCAATCGCCCCATGAAAGCCTCCCAGTTCCTCATCTCCACCCTCAAAGAAGCCCCTGCTGACGCCGAAGTTGTCAGCCACAAATTGATGATGCGCGCCGGCATGATCAAAAAGCTGGGCGCCGGCATTTACAGCTACATGCCCATGGGCTTGCGCGTGATCCGCAAGGTCGAAGCCATCGTGCGTGAGGAAATGAACCGCGCTGGCGCAGTGGAGCTGGCCATGCCAGTGGTGCAGCCCGCTGAACTCTGGCAGGAAACCGGCCGTTTCACTACCAATGGGCCTGAGTTGCTGCGCATCAAGGATCGGCATGGCCGCGACTTCGTGATTCAGCCCACCAGCGAAGAAGTCATTACCGACATTGCCCGCCAGGAATTCAAGAGCTACAAACAGTTGCCCAAGAACCTGTACCAGATTCAGACAAAATTCCGCGATGAGCGCCGTCCGCGTTTTGGCCTGATGCGTGGTCGCGAGTTCACGATGAAGGACGCCTACAGCTTTGACCGCGATCTGGATGCGGCCAAGAAGAGCTACGACGCAATGAGTACGGCCTATCGCCGCATCTTCGACCGCTTTGGCTTGCGGTATCGCGCCGTGGCTGCCGACAGCGGTGCCATCGGCGGCGACCTGAGCGAAGAATTCCAGGTCATTGCTGACACTGGTGAAGATGCCATCGTCTATTGCCCAGACAGCGAATACGCTGCCAACATGGAAAAAGCAGAGGCTTTAGCGCCTGCAGCGCCCAGAGGACAGGCGCAGGCAGCTATGGAAAATATAGCAACGCCAGGCAAGAGCACCTGCGAAGATGTGGCTGCATTGTTGAACGTGGCGCTGTCCACCACCGTCAAATCGCTGGTGCTGGCAACCGACGTGAAGGACGACAAGGGCAGCATCACCAAGACCCAAGTCTGGCTGCTTCTGCTGCGCGGCGACCACGACATGAATGAGGTGAAGGTTGGCAAGCTCGCCGGACTGGCTGATTTCCGTTTTGCCACCGTGCCCGAGATTGAAGCGCACTTTGGCTGCAAGCCTGGCTACTTGGGCCCTATTGGCTTGAAGCAGCCACTCAAGATCGTGGCAGATCGCGACGTGGCCGTGATGGCTGACTGGATTTGCGGCGCCAATGCCGAAGACTTCCACATCCGCGGCGTCAACTGGGGCCGTGACTTGCCTGAGCCTGACATAGTGGCAGACATTCGCAACGTTGTCGCAGGCGATCTCTCGCCAGACGGCAAGGGCGTGTTGGCGATCGAACGTGGTATCGAAGTAGGCCACGTGTTTGTGCTGGGTACCAAGTACAGCAAACCCATGAACGCCACATTCCTGGATGCAAACGGCAAACCCCAATTCCTGGAAATGGGCTGCTACGGCATCGGCATCACGCGCCTGCCTGCGGCAGCGATTGAACAAAACCACGACGACAAGGGCATCATCTGGCCCGACGCGCTGGCGCCATTTACGGTGGTGCTGTGCCCGATCAGCCCAGACCGTTTCCCGGACGTGAAAGCCGCTTCCGACAAGCTCTATGCAGAGCTGCTGGTCGCTGGCGTGGACGTGATCCTGGACGATCGCAACGAGCGCCCCGGTGCGATGTTTGCCGACTGGGAACTGATCGGGGTGCCACACCGCGTGAATATCGGTGACCGTGGCCTGAAGGACGGCATGGTCGAGTACCAGCACCGCCGCGATGCCGCTGCGACCAGCGTACCCGTGGCGGAGATCGCAGCGCTGTTGCACTCCAAACTGCAGGCATGATCGAACTCCGGGCTGACACAGTGCCTTCCAGGCGCCTGTGTCTGCAAACAGCCATGGGCTTGGGCGGCATGCTGCTTTTGCCGCGACCGGCAATGGCAGGGCGGCAGATAGAAGAGCCGCTGATCGACTCTGTGCGCACGGCGCTGAGTTCTGCGATTCACAATACCGCGCCACCAATCCCTGAGTTTCCAGATACCGAATCGCGCCTTAAATACTTGCGCTGGCTGGGCGTGCAGAGCGAGAAGCTCAAGAAGAAAAAGCCCGAATGGGAAGTCCGGCGCGACTTTCTGCAAGCCGTCTGGTACGAAAGCCAGCGTGCAGGTCTGGATGTGGCGCTGGTGCTGGGCCTTATTCAGGTCGAGAGCAATTTCCGCAAATACGCGGTCAGCATCGTGGGCGCACGCGGCTATATGCAGGTGATGCCGTTCTGGACGCGTGCCATTGGTGACGGGGATGCCGGCAAGCTGTTTCACATGCAAACCAATTTGCGTTTTGGCTGCGTGATTTTGCGGCACTACGTAAATATCGAGAAGGGTGACCTGTTTATGGCACTGGGCCGCTACAACGGGTCACGTGGCAAGCCCCCGTATCCGAATGCTGTTTTGGCTGCGAAGAAGCTCTGGGAGTTCGCTGGGTAGGTCTGGCTAACTCCCCTTCTGGAACAGGCGTGTCGGGTACTCTTTTCCGTACGTGTCCCCCGCGCCCTTTGGGCGCTCCTCCTTGACCTCCCGGAAAAGAGCACCCAACCCACCTGATCTCGCGACGTACGGGCACTCCAGTGACCCCTGAATTCACTTCTGGCCATTACTTCTCAAGCGGCAGGTGCGGGGTATGCGTTTTGCGCAGGTCAAGGAGGAGCACGCGAAGCGGGCGGGGGACACGGAGCAAAACGCATACCCCGCGACTGACGCGTGCGATGAAAAGATCAGCCGTTAAACAAGCTGACCTGAGAAGAATCAGGCTGGAGCAGACCCAATAGCCTGAGCCAATTCACCAGACTCATACATCTCCATCATGATGTCTGACCCGCCAATGAACTCACCCTTGACGTACAGCTGGGGGATGGTCGGCCAGTTGCTGTATTCCTTGATGCCATGGCGGATCTCTTCGTCTTCCAGCACGTTGACGGTCTTGATGGTCCTGGGGTCGACGCCACAGGCTTTCAGAATCTGGATCGCACGGCCCGAAAAGCCGCACTGGGGAAAGCTGGCGTTTCCCTTCATAAACAGCAAAATCTCGTTGGATTTCACCAGGGAATCAATACGTTGTTGTGTGTCGCTCATAGCCCATTTCCTTCGGTAACAAGCCCTGATTATTTCACTTCTCGGTGAAGCGGGCCAGGCAGGCGTCCATGGTAGCGCCCGGGGCAAGGCTTTTTCCGGATAATCAGCGGCTTCTGCATTTGGATATTCCCATGAAAATTGAAAAAGACACCGCCGTGACGCTGGGCTACAAGGTCGCCGATGCCACTGGCAAGGTACTGGAAGAAAGCAAGGAGCCGATGGTTTACCTCCACGGCGGCTATGGCAATACCTTTGCCAAGATTGAAGACGCGCTGCAGGGCCAGGAAGTGGGCTTTAGCACGATGGTGGAGCTCAAGCCCAGCGACGCATTTGGCGAGCGCAACGAAGCATTGATGCTGACTATTCCGAAGACCCAGTTTCCGCCCGGCGTGAAAGTCGGCGGTCAGCTGGAGATGCGTGGCGAAGACGGCGAGGCCCATGTTTTCACGGTGCTCAAGATCAAGGGCGATCAGGTCATGCTGGACGGCAACCACCCGATGGCGGGCAAGACCATGCGCTTTCACCTGAAGGTGACCGAAGTGCGCGCAGCTTCGGGGGAAGAAATTGCCCATGGACACGTCCACGGCGCACACGGTCACCACCACTAAAAGTAACAAGGCGGCCTGAGCCGCCTTGTTAGATCAGACTACCGGAACTTCTGGCGTCAACACCGGCCCGCGGCCGCTGAAGCGTTCCAGTGTCAGGTAAATCACCGGCGTGATGAACAGCGTGATAGCCTGCGAGAACACCAGGCCGCCTACGACTGCCAAGCCCAACGGCTGGCGCAGCTCGGCACCGGCACCCAGACCCAAGGCAATCGGAATCGCACCCATCAGCGCGGCCATTGTCGTCATCATGATCGGGCGGAAGCGCAGGATGCAGGCCTCGCGAATGGCTTGCTCCGGCGTCATGCCCATATGGCGCTGCGCGTCGAGTGCGAAGTCGATCATCATGATCGCGTTCTTCTTCACGATACCAATCAACAGAACGATGCCGATGGTCGCGATCAGCGTTAAATCCTGACCGAACAGCATCAGCGTCGCCAGCGCGCCCACCGCGGCTGAAGGCAGGCCGGCAAGGATGGTGATTGGGTGGATATAGCTCTCGTACAGCACGCCCAGCAGCACGTAAATCACCAGCAGCGCAGCGACGATCAGCACCGCCTGGCTACTTTGTGAGCTTTTGAACACTGCAGCATCACCGCCGTAACTGGTGACGATGGACGACGGCATCCCGATGGAGTCACGCGCCTTGTCGATCTCCGTGGTGGCATCGCCCAGCGCGGCGCCGGGTGCCAGGTTGAACGATACCGTCACGGCCTGTAACTG
Organism: Rhodoferax sp.; assembly: GCA_043782015.1. Lineage (GTDB taxonomy): Bacteria > Pseudomonadota > Gammaproteobacteria > Burkholderiales > Burkholderiaceae_C > Allorhodoferax. Next base: position 9,016 of record JAYWAV010000182.1, read on the forward strand.
GCCAACGTGGTTGATCGAAGTAGCACCGACCGTGCGCTCCACGGTGGTGAAGCTGGACAGTGGCACCAGCGCGCCAGTGGAAGAGCGCACGTAAATACCGCTCAACGCACTTTCGTCCTGCTTCTCTTCTGGCGCGACTTCCATGATCACCTGGTAGCTGTCGGTCGGCAGGTAAATCGTGGAGACCTGGCGCTCGCCGAAGGCACTGAACAGCGCGCTACGCACTGCGTCCATCGACACGCCCAGCGCGTTGGCGCGGTCGCGGTCGATCTTGAGCTGGGCCTGCAGGGCGCGCAGTTGTGCGTCGCTGGTCACGTCGCGAAACAGCGGGTCGGCGCGCAGTTTCTCCTGCAGCTTGACGGCCCACGAATTGATTTCATCGGCGCGCACGCTTTGCAGGATGTACTGGTACTGCGCCTTGCTGGGGCGTCCGCCCAGTTGCAGGTTTTGTACTGGCCGGAAAAACAGGGTGATGCCCGGTACATCACGTACTTTCTTGCGCAGGCTTTCTACTACCTTTTTCATCGGTGGGCGCTCGCCCAGTGGTTTCAGGTTGATGAACATGCGGCCTGAATTTTGTGCCCCGCTACCGCCATTGAAGGAGCTAACGGTGGCAATGTTGGGGTCGGCGCGTAACAGTGCTGCTGCCCGCTCCTGCAGGCGGACCATCTCGGGGAAAGAGGTGTCTTCACCTGCTTCGGTGCTGATCTGTATCTGGCCAATGTCTTCTTCGGGGAAAAAGCCTTTGGGAATGAAGCTGAACAATACTGCAGTAGCCACAAAGGTTGCCAGCGCCAACACGATGATGGCCTTGCGGTGGCCCAGAGCGACATCCAGCGCGCGGGTATAAGCGGCTAGCGTCGCATTGAAGCCGCGTTCAAACATTCGCACCACGGGGCCGGGTGCTTTCATGTGCTTTTCGTCCTTCAGGAAGCGGCTGGCCAGCATGGGTACCAGCGTCAGCGACACAAAGGCCGACACCACGATGGAAAGGCCCACCACGACGGCAAACTCATGGAACAGCAAGCCGATCACGCCGGGCATGAAGAAGATTGGAATGAACACCGCGATCAGTGAGGTGGAGATGGAAATGATCGTGAAGCCCACTTCGCGTGCGCCGCGCAGCGCAGCCTGGAACGGGTCTTCGCCGTGCTCCACATGGCGCATGATGTTTTCCAGCACCACGATGGCATCGTCCACGACCAGGCCCACCGCCAGCGTGAGACCCAGCAGCGAGATGTTGTCCAGGCTGTAACCGAAGCCCCAGAGCAGGGCCACTGCGCCGACCAGCGACACCGGCAACGAGAGCGCCGGAATCAACGTGGCGACCACGCGGCGCAGGAACAGAAAGATCACCAACACCACCAGCACGATGGTGCCAATCAATGTCAGCGACACGTCGTGCAAGGCCTCGCGGACCGACTTGGAGCGGTCGTTGATCGGCGTCATCTTGACCGACTGCGGCATCTGGCTTTGCAGATTCGGCAGCGTCGCGCGAATGGCGTCCACCACGCGCACGGTATTGGCGCCCGGCTGGCGCTGAATCGCCACCGTGATGGAGTTTTCGCCATTCAACGTGGCCCAGCTTTTGAGCGATTCGAGGCTGTCTTCAACGGCAGCCACATCACGCAGGCGCACTGGCGTTCCGCCCTTGGTACTGACGATCAGGTTCGCAAAGTCTTCGGCGTTGCGCAACTGGCGATTGGCCTGTAGCGTCAATGTTTGCTTGTCGCCATCAAGCGTGCCGACGGGCGTGTTCACGTTGGCTGCGCGCAGCGCGGCGCTCAGTTCGTCCAGGCCGAGGTTGCGCGCCAGCAGGGCCGCGGGCGACACGCGCACGCGCACCGCGTAGCGCTTGGCGCCGAAGATATTGACCTGCGCGACGCCGTCAATCGTGGACAGCGTTGGCGAGATCAGGTGCTCGGCATAGTCCTGCAAGTCAGACGGCGCCAGCGAAGGCGAGGTCAGCGCGATAAACAGGATGGGCGCATCGGCCGGGTTGACTTTGCGGTAGGCCGGGGTCGATGTCATATCGATCGGCAAAGACCGCTGGGCGCGTAAGAGCGCGGCCTGTACATCGACCGAAGCGGCATCAATGTTGCGGCCTTCTTCAAATTCCAGCGTCAGCGAGGTGTTGCCCAGCGTGCTGCTGGAGCTGATGGTCTTGAGGCCCGGAACAGTCTGGAATTGTTTTTCCAGCGGCAGCGCCACGGACGTTGCCATGGTTTCCGGATTGGCGCCGGGTAGCGATGCACCGACGTTGATCACCGGTGTGTCGTAACTGGGCAGCGCGGCAACCGGGATGCTGCGAAAGCCGATGACCCCGGCCATCACAATGGCCACGTTCAGCAGCACGGTCATCACCGGGCGGCGAATGAAGAGTTCGGACAGGTTCATGGTTTGCCAGTACCTGCAGCAGCACCAGTACCGGCACCAGCTGCGACCTTGGGTTCACGGGCTTTGTCGACGATGGGCGCGCCGGGGCGCAGGTTTTGTCGGCCATCCAGTACCACCACATCGCCCGCCTTCACACCGGTGACTGCGGCGTCGGCGCCTTGCGCGTTCACCAATTGCACCGGCCGCAACACGGCCTTGCCGTCCTCGACGATGTAGACAATTTTGCCGCGCGCGGTTTGCACGATGGAGGCCTGCGGAATGACGACGGCATCCTTGATCGTGCTGACAGTCAGCGCGACGTCCACAAAGGCACCGGGCCACAGCTTGTTGTCGCGGTTGGCGAAGTCGGCCTTGACCTTGATGGCGCCGGACGCTGCGTCCACGTTGTTGTCGACAAAGCGCAAGCGGCCTTTGAAGTCGCCCGCGCCGTCCGGCAGCGTGGCAGTGACTACACCGGCATTGCCCTTGAGGGCGGCCAGTGCATCAGGCAGGTTGCGCTGTGGCAGGCTGAACACTACGCCTACCGGGTCGAGTTGGGTGATGGTTACCAGCGGTGTCACATTGGCCTGCACGGAACTGCCAGCGGACACGTTGACCGCACCCGCGCGGCCCGACAGCGGCGCGGTGATGCGCGCGTTGGAAAGGGCGACCTTGGTGGCATCCATCGCAGCCTGGTCGGCAGCGACGGTGGCGTTGGCCCCATCGACGAGCGCCTGGGCAGAATCGATCGCGCCTTGCGATACAAAGTTCTGGGCCAGCAATTGTTTGGCACGGATCAGCTGGCGCTGTGCGTCCGCCAGCGTAGCGTTGTCCTTGGCCATCTGCGCGCGCGCCTTGGCCAGGTTGGCTTCTTCGTTGCGGGCGTCCAGCGTGATCAGCAGATCACCAGCGCGCACAAACTGGCCGTCCTGGATATGCACTTTGACGACCGGGCTGCTGACTTGGGCCTTGATTTCCACGCTGGTCAGCGGGGTCACGGTGCCAGTGGCCTTGAAGCTGACCGGCAGATCACGCTTTTGCGCTTTGACGGTGGTCACGCTGACCGGAGGTAGGGGTGCTGAAGAAGCAGTGGCCGGAGCAACGGCTGCGGGCGCCGAGGCGGACGTTGCAGGGGCTGGCGCGTTGCTGGCATCGGTTTTCCCGGAGCAGGCCGCCAGTGCCAGCAGTACCAGGCTGCAGGCGCAAAGGGTAAGGTGTGAATGAGGTTTCATGGACTTATGAGGATATCGGGCGATCATAGGATCGGTGTGTGAAGTTTCTGTATATCCCTACGCGGTTGGCGGGCTCCGCTGCAGCGCAGCGTGTTACTCAAGTCTGCACGCGATTGGGCTTGTTCCAGGCCGGCTGCGGCAAGCAGCGCGCACACGGCATCCGATTGGTCATGGCCGTGCTCCAGCAACAACCAGCCGCCAGGCAGCAAGTGGTCGCCAGCGCTGGCAATGATGAGGCGAATGTCGCCCAGACCGTCCGGGCCGCTGGTCAGGGCCTGCATCGGTTCGTGGCGCAATGCGGGAAGGTGCGAATCCAGCTCGGCGATATAGGGCGGGTTGGACACGACGGCTGTGTAACGGCCGTGCAAATCTGCGAACCAAGAGCCTTGGGAAAACTGGACGTTGAGCCCGAGCCGCATTGCATTGGCCTCAGCCACTTGCAGCGCGTCAAAGCTGACATCGCGGGCGTGGACTTCCACGTCGGGGCGGCTGCTTTTTATCGCCAGCGCAATTGCGCCGCTGCCGGTGCCGAGGTCCAGCACGCTGGCCTGTGTAGAACCCTCCAGTACGTCCAGCGCCCATTGCACCAGGGTTTCAGTGTCAGGCCGGGGTACGAGTACACGCGCATCGACCTGCAGGTCCAGACCAAAGAACTCCTTGTGGCCGGTGATATAGGCCACGGGTTCGCCATCCAGTCGGCGTTGTACAAAGGTTTGTAGGGCGTCTGCGATCTTGGGGGGTATGGCGTCGCTGTCATGCGCCAGCAGCCACGCGCGGTCGGCCACGGGGCGCCCCAACGCATGCAGCAACAGCATCTGCGCATCCAGACGCGCCAAGCCCTGCGCTTGCGCGTGGGCCAATGCTTCGGCTACGGTGGACGGAGAAGGGGTGTTTATCATCAGGATTGCTACTGTATTGATAGCTGCTTACGCACGTCTTTCGGGCGCCAGAGGCCTATTTGTTACTCAATTCCAGAGCAGCCAACTGCTCTGCCGCCTCGTAGGCTTGCAGCGCATCGACTACGTCCTGCAAGTCGCCTTCCATGATTTGCAGCAGCTTGTACAACGTCAGGTTGATACGGTGGTCGGTCAGGCGGCCCTGTGGGAAGTTGTAGG
>JAYWAV010000183.1:0-5006 GCA_043782015.1 Rhodoferax sp.
GACCAGTTGCAGCACAACCGGGCGCAGATTGAGATTGAAACTGAATTGCTGAATGCGCTAGGCGCCTGAAGCGATGCGACGGAATAGGCGCATTCCCACTGCTTGGCACGCACTAAGCGGGATGTATACGATGACGGCCGCAAAACCAAAGTACCACAGCACAAAATTGACATGCGTGTGTTGGGCGGAATGCGCCTTAGCCAGAACAAACCATGACAGGGGCGCAAGCACAAAAGCCAGCAGCAACCCCGCCTGACTCCTCCATCGGGGATCGTCGGCAATGCCACGCCAGACCACTACCACCACCGACAGCAGGCTCAATCCGGCAAAAAAGTCGCCTGTCAGGCCGTACAGAAAATCAGTCCGCCAATCGACCAAGTAACTCTTGATGACATCCCACGGCGTTGCAAGCAGCGAGGCCCTGTAGCCTGGGTCAAAATTGGCCGCATCACCATAGGTGCGGCGTTTGACATCATGCTCGTAAATGGTTTTTAGTCCGTCCAGGATATCGGGACCGCGCAGGTCGGCGTGCAGCAGCAGCGCCGTAAGAAAGCCCATTACACCAATCACACCGATCAGCAACACACCCTTGACGGCCTGCTTCTTGTCTAGCCTGGAATAGGGATCAAACCAAGCATGCATCCAGGGCACGGCTGCCAACAACATGATGGACGAGATGTATTCGTAGCCGGCCAGACATTTGAAGGTGAATGCCGCATACAGCAGCGCTGATGCCAGCAGCTTATGGGTGCGCGAGCGCGCAAGGAACAGCCAGCCAGAGAAGACAGCCGGCAAAAACCAGGTGAATGGCAGCCAGAACAGGTTGCGAGCAAATGACACCATCCACGGCGACAACGCTATCGTCGCCAGAAAAACGGCTGCGAACCCCCATGAAAAAATGCGCAGGTATAAAAAGACCAACGCCACCACGGTCAGCGCGAACAGCGCGGACAGCACACCATTCAGTAGCGCCAGACTGTGGCCGGTAGCAGCAAACAGCTTCGACAGCAGCGGCCCCTGGATACCGTACAGCGACAGATTGCCGCGCAGCACAATCAAGTTTGGATCTACGGGTGCGCCCATCAGGCGTATTTCCGGCGCAGCGGCGGTTTCCGGCCAGGCGATCGGCGGGCCGTCGGTATAGATGTTTGTATAGATATGGACGGAATCCACGAGCGTAATGGTTCTGCGCGAGCCATCCGGCATTGCCACCGTGCGGCCTACCCAGGCATCCAGCCGGTCATCTCGCTTGGCGACAAAGCCAGCGAAATTTCTGGCCACGCCGTGTGACCAGTTGGCGTCATTGATGTCGTCCAGCTGCACCGATACATCACCGATGTCGCCGGTCTGGGCCAGCGCAAAACACTGGACCAAATATTTGCGCTCGTATTTGAAGTCACCGATTGCCGCAAAGCCCAGGTTGGCATGGTCCGGCATGGATTGCTGGTATTGGTCGGCGACGATCTTGCCTGCTACCAGTGCCTCAGAGTCCTGCAAAAAGTCCTGGTACATGTACTGCGGCGCGATCTGCAGCCAGTTGAACTGCACAAGCGCAAACAGCAGCGCTGCCAGCACAGCAAACACTACACCCGCGGCGTACTTCTTCCTCATCGCTTAACCTTGGGGTTGTAGAGGCCAAAGCTGGCGCGGAACAAAACCAGCAACACGGACAGGTTGCCCTTGAAGCTGCTGATCTTGGTCGGTACCTCACCCTTGGGATAGCGCCGCTCCGTCGGCAGTTCCAGGCAGCGGTAGCCCAGCTTGGGGGCACGGTACGACAGATAGGCCAGCAGTTCGTAGGTCATGAACACATCGCGGAACGGTGCAATCCGCGGATCCAGCAACATCTTGCGCGAGTAGGCGCGAAAACCTTGCGTGGTGTCAGTCCAGTGAAAACCGGAGAACAGGCTCAGCATCGGCGCATGGATAAAGCGGATCGCCAGGTCGCGCGACACCGGGGTGTTCTCAGCAACTCCACCGGCAATAAAACGCGAAGCCTGAACGAAATCTACGCCCTGCTGCAGTGCTGCAATGAACTGCGGAATCGCCGCGGGATCGTCCTTGTCGTTGCCATCGATGCTGACAATTCCTTCATACCCCTGCTCCAGCGCAAAGGCGTAGGCGCATCGCAGCTGTGCACTGAGTTTGCCGGGACCGGTCTTGACCAGCAGGCCGCGCACGCCCTGCTGTTGCAACGTCTCCAGCATCAATGATCCGTCGGTGCTGCCACCGTCAACGATGATGATATCGGCGATATCGGCAATCGCCAGTCGCTGCATTCTGGCGATAAGGCTTCTGATACGCGCGCCCTCGTTGATGACGGGTATCACCACGCACCAAGGGTGCTGACGCCCGCTCCACAGGCGTTGTTCAAAGCTCGGTATTTGCATGGGTTCAAGCCACACGGGCGGTTATCAGCGCTACGCCGCCGATCACCATGGCGATGCCAAGGCCGGTGGTCCACTGGAACGGTTCACGAAAAATGACGACGGAACAAAGCGCCACCGTCGCTACCGCACCGGCGGTCAACACCGGGTGTGCCACATTCAGCGGCAAACGGGCCAGTGCGGCGGCATACAGCAAGAATGCAACGCCGTACAAGCCCAGTCCCAGCCAGAAAGGCCAGTTGGACAGCGCTTTCATGGGCTCTGCGAGCGACGGGAAACTGCGCGGTGGCAGCATCGCCATCTTGATAAGTACACTGGCCGACGCATTGGATGCTATGCCCAGTATCAGGATGATCCACTTCATGTACGGGCCTGCTGTTGTGGGTTGCGGTAATGCTGCAAGGCAACCTGGAGCGCCCTGGTAACGGATGCCAAGTGCGGTTCGTTCACCGTCGCCACCATCTCAATGGAAACCACGGTTTGCGGCAGGTATTGATTCACCGCTTGCGCCATTTGGCCGTGGTCAGTCGCGCCATCACCCAACGGTACCAGCTGTGGTTCGCTGGCATGCACGTGCCCGATCAGATCTGCGCAGTCCTGCAATACGGCTGTCGGGCTTTCACCATTCATAGTCAGCGCGCCAGTATCCAGTTGCATCCGGATTGCTGGATGACCTACCCGCCGCACAACGTTGGCAGTATCTGCGCTTGTAGTCATGAAATTCGCGCCATAGGCAGTGGGGTTGGGCTCCAGGCAGATCAGCACACCACAGGCCTGCGCGCGCGAACCCAGCTGGCGCAAGAAGGATGTTGCGACTGCCATCGTGTCGTCATCACCTAACTCGCTCCGATCTCGGTTTTTGGGCGATCCAAAAACCAGTTTCTTCGCGCCCAACCCTGCGGCAATGCGACACACTGCCGCCAGATGCTTAAGCATCGCGTCTTGCACTTCGGGCGGGCCAAACAGGTTAAGACCGCTTGTTCCAAACAGCAGCGCCTGCATGCCAGTAATGGAAATACCTTGCCCGGCCCACCAGTTCCTGACCGCCGCAATGTCCTGGTCCGATGCTCTCTCGGGTGCGGGGAAATATTTGCCTGGCGCGATGTCAATCGCATCTACGCTGTTGCGTACCAGCAGCGCGGCTACGGCTATGTCTTCCGCTACATCCCAGGCGATATTGGAGAAAGCAATTCTCATGGTTTTGCTGTGACCGGTTCGGACTGCGCGTAGGCGCGGATGGCCAGTACGGTTTCGCGCGCACTGTATTGGTAATACCCTGCCCCACCAAAAATCGCCGCGTGGTATGTCCTGAAGTCATACCGCGCCGGGCTACTGACCTTTGCATTTTCAAACGATTTGCCGAAGCCCTTGTCCGCAACTACGGCCACGCTTATGGGTTCTGCCGTCAAGTGCACCAGCGAAAGCCCTGCTTGCAACGCGGTCTGAATGTCCTGCCATAGATTCACCATGGGGTAAAACTGGAATACGCCGCGGCTGTCTATAGCCTGCACGTTGTTGTCATTGCAGAAGTCGAAGATTACGTTTTTGCGCAAGCCGGGGCCGACCAGACCCGGCAGGCGAACAATCAGGAAGCGACTGAAATGGGATTCAACGAACTCCTCGAGGAGCCGGCGATGCAGCCCATAAGCGTGTAAGCCGGCGGCATCGACAGGGGTTCGCTCATCCACGCCGACAGGGTCTTTGAACACATCGACCGTGCTGATCAGTACAAATGTTTTGCACTGAACCGTCTTCAGGTGGGCTATCAGCGAGTCGATGTTCTGCCGGTCCGCTTCGGGAGCCTGGTTAGCGATCCACTTTTGTGCGGGCGCACCTGCGCACACCACGGTGTCAAACGATTGCCCCTCAATCGCTGCGATATTGGAGGCACGAAACTTGGCTTCGAACGCCGCCTGCTTCAGTAAAGTGGTGCCTACAAAGCCGGAAAATCCAATCAAGGCATCAGCCATTTATCGCTCCAGCCGTTGTGAATGTTGACGGGATAGTTGAACCCGCCAGCGGTTGGGCGTCCAGTTTCTCAAGCACGTCATAAATATTGTCGATTTTTCCGCCCAGCACGGAATAGCAGCCGGGCAATTCCAGATGCTTCTCAAACAGGATAGGACGTCCATCGTCACTTTCGTTTTTCATCAATACCGTTTTTACTTCAAACAACGAGTCCACATGCCTAGCATGCTGCAACGCTGGTACGTAGCGCATGGCATCGCGGATCATGCGGTCTGTGCGACTGGCGCCTGTGTATGCATCGAGACGTTGGTAAGGATCGAGCGATTCCTGGTCCACCCAGTGCATATGCGGTGTATAGCGTACATGGGACAGCGTGTGCAGGCCGCGCGCAGGAAAAGGCATCACCGAAAAAAAAGGGCCGTCCATTACGGTGATGCCAAGCCCGTGCAGCGACTCGGGCAATTGCACCAGCGCCATCTCTGTGATTTCCTGCTTGAGACCGGACTGTATGCCGGGAAAACCATCGCCAAACTGGTTCAGCCCGCTATAAGTACAGTTAAATACATGGCGCCCCAGAATCATGTCTTCATGCCCGTCCGTGTGCATCGTACGGACCCGCAGCGTTTCGTCCGCCCCCCTTGCGATACCAAG
>JAYWAV010000184.1:0-4994 GCA_043782015.1 Rhodoferax sp.
TGATGGTATCTGGTGAAATGGCGTGAGACAAGAAAAAAGCCCGCCATGCCTTTAAACATGCGGACTTGAGACACCGTGACACAACATGATTCGGTGGATTGGTGCGGCTGGCGGGGATCGAACCCACGACCCTTGGCTTCGGAGGCCAATACTCTATCCACTGAGCTACAGCCGCAAACCGAAGGCTTCATTGTAGGTGGTTTCACAAGGGGCACCGCTATAATTGTCCGCTGATTCCCAGCCTGAACCATTTGAGGACACCATGAGCGATCACTCTACCGCCAACGTTCACGATGAGGACCACAGCGGTCCCATCAAAAACCCCAAGCAACTGCTGCTGGCGGTATTTTTCTCCTTTGTTATTCCGATCTTCGCAATTATTGGCTTGGTGTATTTCGTCTCCACGCAGAACAAGCCAGCAGCTGGCGCTGTGAATGTGGAACAGGCTACGGCCGAGCGCATCCAGAAGATCGGCATGGTCGAGATTCGTGATGCCAACCGCGAAATGAAATCTGGCAAACAAGTATTCGAAGCCCAATGCACGGCTTGCCACACGAGTGGCGCGGCTGGTGCACCCAAGTTTGGCGATGCCGGCGCCTGGGGCCAACGCGTCAAGACCGGCTATGCCTCACTGCTGAATTCCGCTTTGCACGGCAAGGGCGCGATGGGCGCACAGGGCGGTGGCGACTTTGACGACTTCGAAGTGGCACGCGCTGTGGTCTACATGGCCAATGCGGGCGGCGGCAAGTTCGACGAGCCGAAGAAGGCCGAAGCGGCCAAGTAAATCCCATGCGGGGCGTTCAGCCCCTCTGAAAAAAAGCCGACTACACAGCCGGCTTTTTTTGTTGCCGCTCTGGACTGGCGAGATAATGAAACCGTGCCGGCAAATCGGCACGCATGACGACTTCAGGCACCCACAGCGATTGCTCGATCGCGTTGGCGGCGTAGCCCATATCCTGGGTATGTACCAGCCCAAAGCCCTGGCTGGTTTCCAGGTACAGCCAGCCGTGCTCGTCCAGATACGCGGCACGGTAGTCCGCAAGTAGCCCGGAATGGCTGTGGATCACAAAATCGGCATCCACGCGCCAGACCCAGGGCGTGGCTTCCAGCTCCACATAGACACGCTGCGGTCCGTTCTGGAAGAACCATTGACCGCCGTCGTCTACGCCGTAGTTGCGCTGGATAAAGTCGATCAGCTTTTCGTGCTGTAGCAGGCTGCCCTTGGCGCCTTTCTTGGCACTGGAGAAGCTGCCCGCGGCTTGTGACGGGTCATCGCGCATGTACCAGTTGCCACGCGCATCCAGCCCCAGCCAGCCGTAGCAGTGCGGTACGTTGGGCCACTTGGCCATGGCTTGGCGAACGATGTCATCCATGGCTTACTCCTTTGGCGGCAGAGGTTCTGCTGCCGGGCCGTCCCAAGGCGGAACAGCCCCCTCGGGAGGCAGCGACCCGCGCAGCGGCGGAGCGTGGGGGCAATGTTTGGCCAACCAGCCGCCCACGGCATCCGGCATCGTGCGCACGTGGCCAGGGATCGGACCTTGGGGGAAGCCGACGTGGCCGCCATGGGCCGGTTGCCACAGCGTGACATGCTTGCCAACCTCGGTTTGCGACGGCAGACACCACGCGGGAACAAACGGGTCGTTGCGGGCGTTCACCACCAACGCAGGTATGCGGATGCGATGCAACTGCGGCTTGGCGGAGGCGCGCGCCCAGTAGTCTTCGGTGCTCTTGAAGCCGTGCAAGGGCGCAGTGAATACGTTGTCAAACTCGTAGAGGTCGCGTGCGCTTACCAGCGCCTCGCGGTCAAACAAGCCGGGGTGCTGCTCCAGCTTGCGCAATGCTTTGGGTTTCATCGTGGCGAGGAACATGCGGGTGTAGACCAGCCGGTTAAATCCTCTGCCAATCGCGTAACCGCCTGCCGCCAAATCAATGGGCGAACATACGGAAGCTACGCCGCAGACTACCTTGGCCGCTTCATCACCCATCTCTTCAGCCCAGCGCAACAGGGCATTGCCGCCCAGCGAGATGCCGACGACTACGATGGGACCGGCATGTTGGGAGCGCAGGCGCGCCAAGATCCAGCCGATTTCCTCAAAGTCGCCCGAGTGGTAGGCGCGCGGCGCCAGGTTGAGCTCTCCGCTGCAACCGCGGAAGTGCGGAATGGCGTAGCGCATACCGTGCGATTGCGCGTAGTCGGCAAAGGCCTCGGAATAATGGCTGCGTGAGGTGCCTTCCAGACCGTGGAATAAGACCAACAAAGGACGTCCATCGGGCAGCGCCCCGTGCAGCGGCGGCGCGTGGGGGCCAGTTTCTTGCAACCAGTCGACATCAATAAAGTCGTTGTCGGGCGTAGCCCAGCGTTCGCGCAGGTACTGCGGATGTGTACCAAACACGCGCTTCGCATACATCGCAGGCCAAATGGTTTGCAGGTTGCCTCCTGGCAACCAGCGCGGCGCTACATAATTCATAGCTACTTGCGCCTGGTAGACGGGCGTTGCAGGCTCATTTGTCAATGCAACGTCTGCGGCGCGTGCTGCTGCGCGTCTGCCTCGCCCAGCGTACCCGGGCTGGTGTGGTGCACCACCATACGCCAGCCTTGGGCGGTCTTGTGGTACACGTTGGTCGCCAGCACGGTGGCCTGCACCGGGCCCTCGGGCGACAGAATCTCCACCCGCTCCAGAACGCTGTGCACCGCGCTGGCCAGTGAATCGACCCGGCGGATATGTTCCGGCTTTGCATGGATAGCGCCACCGTGCGAAAACATGCCGTCAAAGGCGGCGCGGATCGCACCGGCACCCACCAGACGCGGCCCACCCGGATGGATGCAAACGATATCGTCCTCGTCGGCCCAGCAGGCCATCAGCTTTTCAATATCTCCGGATTGCAAGGCCTCGTAGAACGCTGTCTCGATTTCGTCGGGCGTTCCGCCCAGGGTGGCTTGCATGGTGGCTTTGTTGCGTGGCATAAGCTGCATTTTCTACCAAGTACCCATAAGAAATGCAAAAACCGCCCGAAGGCGGTTCTTGCAAGATGCAATTCAGTTTGGGGGCCGAGCAATAGTTCTGTCCCGCAAAGCTAAATCAGTTGGGGACAGAGCTGAAGATCTGTCCCGCAAAGTACTACTTCTTGTGCAGGAACTTGCGTGCAGCTGCAATCTCGGCCGCCATGATGGCGATCTCGGACTGGATCTTGGCGATGTCGAGTTCGCTCTTGGCGTTCTTCAAAGCTTCTTCCGCTGCGAGCTTGGCGGCGTTGGCTTTCTCTTCGTCCAGGTCTTTGCCGCGGATCGCGGTGTCGGACAGCACGGTCACGCCGTGGGGTTGGACTTCCAGAATGCCACCGGCAACGAACACAAACTCTTCGCTGCCGTCCGCCTTTTCAATGCGCACCGAGCCAGGCTTGATGCGCGTGATCAGGGGAGTGTGGCGAGGATAGATTCCTAGCTCGCCCGCTTCACCAGGAAGTGCGACAAAGCGCGCTTCACCGGAGAAGATGGACTCTTCTGCACTGACCACATCAACGTGGATGGTGTTCATTTAGGCAACCTTTTTGGCTTTTTCGAAGGCTTCGTCGATGGTGCCGACCATGTAGAACGCTTGTTCTGGCAGGTGATCGCACTCGCCAGCCACAATCATCTTGAAACCGCGGATGGTTTCAGCCAGCGTGACGTACTTGCCGGGCGAACCGGTAAACACTTCCGCCACGTGGAACGGCTGCGAGAAGAAGCGCTGAATCTTGCGTGCGCGGGCCACGACCAGCTTGTCATCGGGAGCCAGCTCGTCCATACCCAGAATCGCGATGATGTCGCGCAGTTCCTTGTAGCGCTGCAACATGCCTTGCACGGCGCGGGCCGTGTTGTAGTGCTCTTCGCCGACCACTTTGGGGTCCAGCTGGCGGCTGGTGGAGTCCAGCGGATCCACAGCGGGGTAGATACCCAAAGAGGCGATGTCACGCGACAGTGCCACGGTGGAATCCAAATGGGCAAAGGTGGTTGCTGGCGACGGATCGGTGTAATCGTCCGCAGGCACGTAAACGGCCTGGATGGACGTGATGGAGCCCACCTTGGTGGACGTAATACGCTCTTGCAAACGGCCCATTTCTTCGGCCAGCGTAGGCTGATAGCCCACGGCAGAAGGCATACGGCCCAACAGCGCGGACACTTCGGTACCGGCCAGTGTGTAGCGGTAGATGTTGTCCACGAAGAACAGAACGTCCTTGCCTTCGTCACGGAAAGATTCCGCAATGGTCAGACCGGTCAACGCCACGCGCAGACGGTTTCCTGGGGGTTCGTTCATCTGGCCGTACACCATCGCCACTTTGGACTTGGGCAGGTCTTCCAGATTCACCACGCCAGAGTCGGCCATCTCGTGATAGAAGTCGTTACCTTCACGTGTGCGCTCACCCACACCCGCAAACACGGACACACCGGAGTGGGCCTTGGCGATGTTGTTGATCAGCTCCATCATGTTCACGGTTTTGCCCACACCGGCACCACCGAACAGACCAACCTTGCCGCCCTTGGCGAACGGGCAAACCAAGTCAATCACCTTGATGCCGGTTTCCAGCAGCTCTTGCGAAGGGCTCAGTTCGTCGTAGGTAGGAGGCTTGCGGTGAATGGACATGTGCATCGCCGCGTCCACAGGACCACGCTCGTCAATGGGCGCGCCCAGCACGTCCATGATGCGTCCCAGAGTCGCTTGACCCACGGGTACCATGATGGGCTTCTCGGTGTTGAACACCATCATGCCGCGGCGCAGACCGTCGGAAGAGCCCAAAGCGATGGTACGGACGATGCCGTCACCCAGCTGTTGCTGAACTTCCAACGTCAGGGTCGAACCCTCCATCTTCAGCGCGTTATAGATGCCGGGCATCTTGTCACGGGGAAACTCGACGTCCACCACCGCACCAATACACTGAACAATTTTTCCCTGAACTTGGGAGTTAGCTTGAGCCATTTTTCGCTCCAAAAATAAAATCTAAAACTATGTACTTGA
>JAYWAV010000185.1:0-4991 GCA_043782015.1 Rhodoferax sp.
CGCTATGCTTTGCGCCACGGCATGGGCCGCACCTGCATTTGAAGACAGCATGGCGCAGCGCGCCAAGGCCTGCACCGCATGCCACGGCGACCAGGGCAAAGCCGGGCCCGATGGCTACTACCCGCGGCTTGCCGGAAAGCCAGCAGGCTATCTGTACAACCAACTTCTGAATTTTCGTGATGACCGACGCCACTATGCGCTGATGCAAGGCCTGCTGGCGCCGCTGAACGATCCCTATCTTTGGGAATTGGCGCAGTATTTCTCCTCCCTGGAACTGCCCTACCCGCCGCCGGCAGCCCAAACGACCGATAAAACGTTGCTGGAGCGCGGCAAGGCATTGGTGCAAAACGGCGACGCCAAGCGCGGCCTGCCCGCCTGTACCCAATGCCACGGCACCCTGCTCACCGGCATGCTGCCGCAAACACCCGGATTGCTGGGCCTGCCGCGCGACTACATCAACGCGCAATTAGGCGGCTGGCAAACCGGACAACGCCAAGCGCATGCGCCGGACTGCATGGGCCAGATCGCACGCAAGCTGCAAGGCCAGGACATCAGCGCGCTGGCGCTGTGGCTGTCGTCGCAACCCCCGCCTGCGAATTACAAACCCGCCAGTGCCACCACCCCCAAAAACACCACGGCTGACTTCCAGTGCGGCAAGGAGCAACGTCTGGCAACTGTGGAAGCGCCTGCACAACGCGGCGCCTATCTCGCGCGCATTGGCAACTGCGCGCTGTGCCACACCGCGCCGGGCGGTGCCAGCTACGCTGGCGGCAAGCCCATAGACACACCATTTGGCACGGTGTTCTCCAGCAATATCACGCCAGACCAGGCGACTGGCATTGGCAACTGGACAGCAGACGATTTCTGGCAGGCACTGCACCATGGCAAGTCGCGCGACGGTCGCTTGCTGTACCCGGCATTCCCTTACACCAGCTACACGCAGGTCACTCGCGAAGATTCGGATGCACTGTGGGCATTTCTGCAGTCGCAGCCAGCCAAAGCCCGCGCGAACACGCCCCATGCGCTGCGTTACCCGTACAACACGCAATGGGCGCTATGGCTATGGCGCACAGCTTTTTTTGAACCAGCGAAGTCCACCGTGGCAGCGACTGCCGACCCGCAATTGCAGCGCGGCGCCTACCTCGTGCAAGGGCTGGGACACTGCGCTGAATGCCATGGCAAACGCAATGCGCTGGGCGGGATGCGCACCAGCAAATGGATGACTGGCACTGCGCTGAATGTAGATGGCTGGTACGCACCCGCGCTGGACGATGCAGCCGAGGGTGGCGTGGGCGGCTGGAGCAAGACCGAGATACGCGATTTTCTGAAAAAGGGTAACAACGCGCGCGCGAACGCGAGTGGTCCGATGGCGGAAGTCGTAGCGCACAGCACCCAATATTTAGGCGACGCAGACGCAGATGCGATGGGGCGCTATCTGCAGGCGAACACGCGGACGGCTTCTGAAAAAGCCAATTCCACTGAACCCGCCACTGGCCTGACTTCACAAGGCACTGCACTGTATGAGCGCCATTGCGCGGAGTGCCATGGCAAAAGTGGCGAAGGCCGCGCCGGTGCCTACCCGGCGCTTGCGGGCAACCGGGCCGTCACGATGGGGCGCACGGAGAATCTGGTGCAAGCCGTTTTGCGAGGTGGCTATGCGCCCGCTACCGCTGGCAATCCGCGCCCTTATGGAATGCCGCCGTTCCAGCTGCAGTTGAACGATGCGCAAACTGCCGCTGTGCTGACATACATCCGCAATGCCTGGGGCAACCGCGCAGCGCCTGTCAGCGAGTTTGATATAAACCGGCAACGCAATTTGCAAGCCCGCTGACCCACCTATGCCACGCTCCTCCATGCCCCGGCCCCGCCTGACCGTAGAAGCACGCCCATGATCGGTCTGCCGCGCAGGAAAAAATTCAAGGTCATCCCGCGACCCAAGCAATTTGCGGACTCGCGAATTGACGCCGAACAGGACCTGATCATCGACGGCTACGCGCCAGCGCAGATGATCGAAGACCTGCGCAAATACCAGTCCGAACTGGAAATCCAGAACAAGGCCTTGCGCTACAGCCAGCAAGAGGCGGAAGGCGCGTCCGAGCGCTTTGCGACGCTGTTTTCCAGCGTACCGCTGGCGCTGATGGTGGTGGACGAAGTGGGCCAGGTACTGGCAAGCAATGCGATGGCGCAGCGTCTGTTCCAGCCGCTGGAGTCCGATGCGCCGCTGAATTTTCTGTTGCCCTTTGTAGCCACCACCCATGCGGATGAAGTGGCGGTGGCATTTCTGAATGCGCGCACGGCGGGCACCAGCGAAGTCAACGAGGTGGTCTTCATTGCCGGTTCGCGCGGCAACTTCACGGGCGATTTGCACATCGCACGCATTGACAACCCGCAAGGCGACTTGGCGCACTTCACCTGCGCGGTGATCGATCAAGGGCCGCTGCTGACGCAACGCCAGGCTTTGCAAGAAAGCGCCGCCATCCTGCGCCAGCGCAACGAAGACCTGCTGCTCAGCGAAAATCGCATGGCGGCAATCATCAACTCCTCGCTGGACGCGATCCTGTGCGTAGACGAGAGCCAGCACATCACCGTGTTCAACCCGGCGGCCACGGCACTGTTCGCCTGCCCGTCGGAGCAAGCCCTTGGCATGCCACTGGGGCGCTTTTTGCCAGCAGTGGAGAGGGCGCTGGCGAATGGAGAGGTTCTGGCACAGGCCATGCTGGGCGAGTTCCAGGCGACCAACATGCAAGGCAAAACCATCTTTGTCGAGATAAGCGTATCGCTAGAACGCCGGTTGCGGACACGCGCGGTGATCCATAGCAATGCCACCCCAGAAGCCAAGCAGCGCGGACAGCATCTGCACCATGGCGCGATCACCACGCTGTTTGTGCGGGACTTGAGTGCACGCAAGCAGGCGGAGTCTCAGCGCATCGCACTGGAAACGCAGTTGCGCGAGTCTCAAAAGATGCAAGCCATGGGCACGATGGCAGGTGGCATTGCCCATGATTTCAACAACATCCTCAGCGCGATTCTGGGTAACGTAGAGCTGGCCCGCCAAGACACGGCGCAGGGCGCACCCGCGCAAACCAGTCTGCTGGAAATTGACAAGGCCGGACGGCGCGCACGGGATCTGGTGCGCCAGATTCTGACGTTCAGCCGCAACGAGGTGCCACAGCGCATCGCCATTCAGCTGGCCGAAGTAGTGCACGAAACCGCACGCCTGGTGAAGGTGACATTGCCACCCTCGGTGCGTCTGAGCATCACTGTCGAGGCCAACAACCCAACCGTGCTGGCCGACGCCACGCAGGTCGAGCAAGCCGTGCTGAATCTTTGTACCAACGCGATCCTGGCGATTGGCAAAAACAAGGGCTCGGTCGCCATTGAGCTGGGCAGCACCTATCTAGGCCCGCCGGAGTGCGACCGCATGGGCTTGCCTGCGGGCGACTATGTAGCTTTGAGGGTTCGTGATACCGGCAACGGCATGACGCAGACCACGATAGAACGCATTTTTGAGCCCTTCTTCACCACCCGCGAAGTGGGGCAAGGCACCGGGCTGGGGCTGTCGGTGGTACACGGCATCATGCAGACCCATGGCGGCGCAGTGCAAGTAGACAGCACACCGGGCCAGGGCAGTGTGTTTGCGCTGTTTTTCCCGGTTACGTGCGAGCAGGTCATACCCGTTAGTACCATCACCGCGCCCGCCCCCGACGTGCGTGGCCAAGGGCACCGCGTGATGTACGTGGACGACGACCAGGCGCTGGTGTTTTTGGTAGCGCGGGTGCTGCAGCGCAAAGGCTTTGCGGTGACCACCTTTACCGATCCGCGCAATGCGCTGGCCGCATTGCATGCATCGCCACAAGGCTTTGATCTGCTGGTGACCGACTACAACATGCCTGGCTTCAGCGGCGTCGATCTGTTGCGCGCAGTGCGCAGCCAGTGGCCCACTTTGCCGGTGGCGTTGGCCTCAGGCTACATCACACCAGACATCGAGCGCACAGCTTTGGCAGAAGGTGCCAGCGCGCTGATCTACAAGCCCAACGACGTCAACGAGCTGTGCGAGACCGTGCAACGCCTGATTGCCGAACGTGAAGGCAACTGAGGCCTACTATCCCCCAGCTGGACTGGATGTGGTGTTTGCAGACGACGCATTGATCGTGCTGTACAAACCCAGCGGCTTACTGTCGGTGCCCGGTCGCGGAGAAGGCATGGCAGATTGCCTCAGCGCCAGGGCGCAACAACAGTTTTCGGATGCACTTGTCGTGCACCGGCTGGACATGGCCACGTCAGGCCTGATCGTCATGGCGCGCGGCATCGAAATGCAGCGCGCACTCAGTGCCGCCTTTGCCGAGCGGAAAGTGCACAAGCGGTATGAAGCGGTGGTGGACGGCCAGGTGGATGCGCCGCTGGATGCCTGGCGCACGATTGACTTACCCATCCGTGTGGACTGGCCGCGTCGCCCACTGCGGGTGATTGATCCTTCGGGACAAGCCAGTATCAGCCGCGTGCAACTCTTGGCCTGGAATGCCTCTGAGGGCACAAGCAGCGTCGCACTGGAGCTGGAAACCGGCCGCTCACACCAGTTGCGCGTTCACCTGCAAGCGATTGGCCATCCGATTCTCGGCGATGCCTTGTATGCGCCCGCCGATATTGCCGCCGCCGCGCCCCGGCTATTGCTGCACGCATGTGCATTGCTGTTCACGCATCCGCACTCCCACAGCAGGGTCGAATTCCACAGCCCGCCGCCCTTCTGACGTCCAGAGCCTAAAATGGCCCGGTGACCTCCATACTCAACGCCGATCTGCATTGCCACTCTGTCGTCTCCGACGGCACCCTCACGCCAGAGGCGCTAGCCGAGCGCGCGCACAAAAACGGCGTGGAACTCTGGTCGCTGACCGACCACGACGAGATTGGCGGCCAAGTGCGTGCCGCGGCGGCAGCCCGTGCGCAGGGCATGAAATACCTGACCGGCGTCGAAATTTCCGTCACTTTTGTTG
>JAYWAV010000186.1:0-13608 GCA_043782015.1 Rhodoferax sp.
AACGAAACCGCGATGGGACCGCGCTATACGCTGCAGCAATTGCTCCCTCAAAGTTTTGGTCCGGATAACCTGAACGCGTAAACCATCGGGCCCATAGAAAAGCCACCCGCAGGTGGCTTTTCTATGGGGCATCCGCTTTACTGGGGCGGTGCAGAAGTGGTCTTGACGCTAACGCGAGCCGAACCGTTATTCACGGTCCAGGGGATGTTTGCCGTTTTGGCAAGCGTCTGATCGGCTTTGGTGAACAAGGCGTGCCAGAAGAAGCCCGCCTGGATGGACAACACAACAAACAGCAAGTAACTCGGCGAACTGGAACCCAACCACAGGTTGTAGGTGGGCAAAAACACGAAGGGCGACACCAGCAACGGAATCAATATACGCGGGACTTGCATGGCATCCAGACCCTTGCCCTGGTTGAACAGATCCCAGTAATAGTTGGTGAACATGCCCAGGACCATCCAGCACGCGAGATGCCAGGCAAAGACGATGGTGTGATTGCGCACCAGCAGCGTGACCCACGGCTGCGATGCTTCGTCCGCATTCACGATCATGACCATGAAAGCCCCCGTGGTCAGAAACACCACGAGGTAGATGAACATCAAAAATTTGAGAGCTCTGGACATGGTTCCCCCGGGAAATTAAAGCGCACTGGCTATTGCTACATCTGTTGCGCGCTATCTTACCCTTCGAATCCGCAGCTTCTGGTGAATGGGGCTCGGGTTTTACCCTGCAAAACAACAGTGCCTGCCTATTCAACCCAAGGCTAACGTGGAACGTGGGACGTGACGAAGTCGGCAAATCGCGCAGCAAACCCGTCCATTGCAGCAGACTCCCCCTGGGCCAGACCTACCAGCCGCAAATTGTGATCCAGCTCCGGAAACAGAGCCAGTTCCGATGTACCGCTGGCCGCCTGCAAAAGCTTTGCATCCTGCACCCTGACTTGCACATCCTTTTCCCCCTGCAGTATCAGCACCGGCCCCTTGTAGCGGGAGACCAGCGCAATGGGATCGAGTGCCATGGCGTCGATCAAATAGCCCTGCACCGCGGGCCTGAACGACGGCATCAGGCGTGGATCGATGGCAGAGACCTCCACATGGCGCCCAGTCTCCAGAGCATCGACGGCTGACAGCGCGTTTTCCAGAATCAGGTGCAGGTAACCTCGGTCTGTTGCGCGGCCATCAGCGCGACCAGTTCCCCTGCACTGTGCCCCAGTATCCATACGCACTGCCGTACATACCCCGCTTGTCCGCGCAGACGGTAGAAATACCGCGCTGCTCCAGCGCTTGGGCAACTCATACCAACAAAGCGGGTTCGTAGACCTTCGGTATGTTCCCGTCCTGGTCAACCGGCCCGGAACCGGGGATCAGCAATACCGCCGGAGCACGTTCTGTCTTGGCTTGCAGCAAGGTCCCGCCAAGCGCGCCCAGAGTGATAACCAGCAACGACAGGCCGCGAATACATTGATTCATGGTGTTGTGCGTGTGATTTGCAAAGTGGAGGCATCAGGGCCAGCGCGGCGGGTGGCTGCCTGGCGGCATCGATGGACGCGCCCAGTGGGCTGGGGTGCGACTCAGTTGTGCGCTGTGGCGTAGCGATTCCAGCACACCAAATCCGGACGTAGATGTCTCACGGTACGGCGTATCGTCGGGCTTGGTCGCGGTTAAACCATCTGCCACCCGGCCCATACTGCGCAGCCAGTGTGCGGTTTGTGCCAGCGATACCTCCACATGCCAGCTTCCGCCCTTGTGCTGCTGGCGCACCAGGGCTGCCGCAGCACCCAAGGCAATCAGATAGCCCGTGGCCTGGTCGAGAATTTGCATGGGCAACGCGCGCGGCTTGCCCCCACCACCCATGTCTGCCTCGTCCATGTTGAAGCCCATCGCCGACTGCAGCAGCGAGTCAAACCCACGGCGCCCGGCCCATGGGCCTTGCGCGCTGTAGGCCGAAAGCGATACGTAGACGATGCCTGGGCAGCGTGCTGCAACCTCTTGGGGCCCGAAACCCAGTTCCCGTAAACCACCGGGCCGGTAGCCCTGCACCATCACATGCGTGTCCGTCAGCAGCGCATTCATCGCCTCGCGCCCAGCGGCATCGCGTAAATCAACGTGCGCCGACAACTTGCCGCGGCTGGTGACCGCAATGGCTTCGATATTGGGCAAGTGGGGAGAGTTGATCATCAGCACATCGGCGCCATAGGCCGCCAGCGCGCGACCGCCGACAGGTCCCGCCAGGATGCGCGTCAAGTCCAAGACCTGTACACCTTGCAGCGGTAACGCGTCTTGAGACAGTGCGGGCAAAGAGCGTGGCGCTGCATCGCCGATACGTGTGATCGTAAACAGCGGTTGGCTGGCTATCGCCTGTGCCTGGGGCGTGACATCCCATTCGTCCAAGGTGCGTACTGCAGTCGCAACCAACCCGGCACTGGCAGCGGCCGTTTCAAAATCAACCGCACGCCAATGGCGCATTACAGCTTCTGCATCCGCGCGCTTCGCCGTCTCCGGGCTCAGGCCCATCAAGCGCAAAGCGCCCAGGCGGTGGTGCAGAAAATTGGCATGAATACGCACCCAACCATCGGCGCAGGCATACAGCCCGGAAAACGGATCCCACAGATCGGGCACACGGCCATCGAGACTGAACCACTCCACGCATTCCAGCGCGGCGTGGGTCATGTCTACTGTGACGTCTTGCCGCGAAGCGCCGCGAACATGGCCCAGCTCGCAGGCGGCCAATGCTGCCGCGGCAATGCTCGCTTGCGCCGCCGTACCTACGTGAAAAGAAGAGGGGAGCACCGGGTCTGCGCCAGTGAGGCGGGCGTGAAAAAGCGCCGCCTCCGGCAACCCGGCTAACTGCCAGATATCCCGAATTGCGTCGCTGGCACGCATGCGTTTGCCTGCGTCAGATCAGCGTCACGCCTGTCTTGGCTTGCAGCTCTTCGCGGCTCACGCCCGGTGCCAGCTCGATGACCTTCAAGCCCTCGGGTGTCACATCCATCACCGCCAGGTCGGTAATGATGCGGTCGACCACGCCCACGCCGGTCAGCGGCAAGGTGCATTTGGGCAAAATCTTCAGGTCTTCGGTGCCGTCTTTTTTCCTGGCCACGTGTTCCATCAGCACGATCACGCGCTTCACGCCTGCGACCAGGTCCATCGCGCCGCCCATGCCCTTGACCATCTTGCCCGGGATCATCCAGTTCGCCAGATCGCCTTTTTCGCTGACCTGCATCGCGCCCAGGATGGACAGATTGATCTTGCCGCCCCGGATCATCGCGAAGCTCTCGTGGCTGCCAAAAATACTGGAGCCTTTAATGGTAGTGACGGTCTGCTTACCCGCATTGATCAGGTCGGCATCCACTTCTGCTTCCGTCGGGAAGGGGCCAATGCCCAGCATGCCGTTCTCCGATTGCAGCCAGACTTCCTTGGTCGTCGGCACATGGTTGGCCACCAGTGTGGGAATGCCAATGCCAAGGTTTACATAGAAACCGTCTTCGAGTTCTTGTGCAGCACGCGCCGCCATTTGGTCTTGTGTCCAGGCCATAAATCCTCCCAATTGGTTGGGGACAGAGCTAAAGATCTGTCCCGCAAGGTTTCAGAATAGTTGGGGCAAGAGCACATTCGCTGCGCGAGGTGGTCTGACCCGAAAATTTAACGAACAGTTCTTTTCTCAATGCGCTTCTCTGGCGTTGCATTGAGCACGATGCGGTGCACGTAAATGCCGGGCAGATGCACCTGGTCCGGAGGAATGTCACCGGTCTCCACGATCTCTTCGACTTCCACCACGGTGATTTTGCCTGCCATAGCAACGGCGGGATTGAAGTTGCGCGCGGTGAAGCGGAACTGCAGGTTGCCAGACTTGTCGGCACGGTGCGCCTTGACCAGCGCCACATCAGGCACCAATGCACGTTCCATCACATAGGTCTCGCCGTCGAACTCGCGGGTTTCCTTGCCATCGGCCACCGTCGTGCCGACACCGGTCTTGGTGAAGAAAGCGGGAATGCCAGCGCCGCCAGCGCGCAGCTTCTCGGCCAATGTGCCTTGGGGTGTGAATTCCAGTTGCAACTCACCCGCCAAGTATTGACGCTCGAACTCCTTGTTTTCCCCCACGTAAGAAGAAATCATCTTCTTGATCTGGCGCGTTTCCAGCAGCTTGCCGAGGCCAAAACCATCGACACCGGCGTTGTTGGAGATCGCGGTCAGGTTTTGTGCGCCGCTGTCCCGCAGCGCGTCAATCAGTGCCTCAGGGATGCCGCACAGGCCAAAGCCGCCAACTGCCAGCAACTGGCCGTCTTTCACGATGCCTTCAAGCGCCTTGGTTGCGCTGGGGTAGATCTTGTTCACTGCCGTGTCTCCAGAAAAGGAATAATGAACGTACGATACTACTTATCCGCATACGTAGTTTTGCGTAGAGCCTAACCCTATGACGTCACTTACCGTTCGGGCTGAGCCTGTCGAAGCCCCGCCCTTCGACAAGCTCAGGGTGAACGGTGACAAACCAATGACCATCGACTACCAGCAGGCCTTCCAGTTCGCCCCCATCGGGCTGGCACTGTCGCGCAACCGCACCATCGTCGATTGCAACGAACGCCTGTGCGAAATGTTTGGCGCCACCCGTGAGCAACTGATGGGCCAGACCTTTCAGATTCTGTATCCCAGCGCGATGGAGTACGAACGCACGGGTGAGCGGCTCGTGCCCCTATTGAACCGCAACGGAACCTATTCTGATGACCGCATCATGAAGCGACTGGACGGTCGCGACCAGGGCGAATTGTTCTGGTGCCATGTGACGGGCCGCGCGCTGAACCGCCTGGCGCCGCATGAGGCCGGCATCTGGGGTTTTGAAGACCTGAGCGCGCAGCGCCCGGTCCGCGCCGAGCTGACTGCCCGGGAACGTGAAGTCGCCGCCCACCTGATGCAGGGACTGACGTCCAAGCAAATTGGCAAAGCGCTATCTATCAGCCACCGCACGGTGGAGATATACAGAGCCCGGCTGATGCGCAAATACAAGGCGTCTACTGCGGCCGATTTAGTACACAAACTGATGGCCGGGTAATGCAGGTAGGGGGAAAATCCCATTGTCATATAAGTTTAATCAAACGATTGATTTAAGTCATACAATCCGCGCTCCATGGCAAAACCCAAGAACACATCCCCGCCAGCCAAACCCTTGCGCAGCGATGGCCAGGAAGCGCGCAATCGCCTGCTGGACGCGGCGCTCACCCTGTTCGCCGACAAGGGCTTCGCCAAAACCTCCACCCGCGAAATCGCGCAGGCGGCGCAGGCCAATATCGCTTCCATCAGCTACTACTTTGGCGACAAAGACGGCCTGTACCGGGCGGTGTTCGCTGACCCACGCTACAACCCGCCGTTTATCGCCCCCGATACGAATGCGCCGCCGTTGGATATCCGCAGCACCCTGGCCCTGATGCTGAGTACCTTCGTCGAGCCGCTGAAGACCGGGCAACAGATTCGCCAGTGCATGAAGCTGCACTTTCGCGAAATGATCGAGCCCACCGGCATGTGGCAGGCCGAGATCGACAACAACATCAAGCCCGCCCACGAGGCGCTGGTGCGCGCGCTGTGCGGCCACTTGGGCCTGAAGAAGCCCGACGACGGCATCCACCACCTGGCCTTCGAAATTGCTGGCCTGGGCGTGATGCTGCACGTGGGCATTGACGTGATCCAGGCGATCCGCCCCGGGCTGATAGCCTCTACCGCCGCGCTGGACCGGTACCACGCGCGCATGGTCGACAGCGCAATGGCGCTGCTGGAGGCGGAAGCCCGCCGCCGCACACCGCCCCACCCTGCCCCCTCTTCTTCTCCTTCAAAACGCAAGACCAAAAAATGAAGACCCCCCTACGAACTGCCTGCGCCCTCGCTGCCGCATTGGCGCTTGCGGCCTGCTCCTCGCTGCTGCCGCCCACCCATGTAGACGCGCCGGCTGCCGCCCAGTGGTATGCCCCGCTACCGCACGACGGCAAGGTCGTTGCACTCGCCCAGTGGTGGCAACAGCAGGGCGATCCGCTGCTGGTCGAACTGATTACCGCCGCAGAAGCTCAGAGCCCGTCGGTCTCGCAATCGCTGTCGCGCATCGCGCAGGCCCGCGCCAACCAGGCCACCGCGCGCTCTGCGCTGTTGCCCCAAGTCAATGCCCAGTTGGCCGCCAGCCGCAGTGTGCAGCAGCCTGACCTGCCCGTCATCACCACGCAGACCTTGGGCCTGCAAGCGGGCTGGGAGCTGGACCTTGTCGGTGCCAATCGCGCGGTCAGCAGCGCGGCCCGGGCGCAGGTCGAGAGCAGGCAGGCAGAGTGGCATGACGCCCGCGTGATGGTCGCCGCTGAGGTGGCGAATCTGTACTACAGCCTGTCCACCTGCCAGCAACTGCTGGATGTCGCGCAGCGCGACAGCGCTTCGCGCCAGGAAACAGCCCGCCTGAGCGAGATCGCTGCCCGTGCCGGTTTCTTCGCGCCATCGATGGCGGCCCTTGCGCGCGCCAGCGCAGCAGACGCCAACAGCCGATTGACGATGCAGTCTGCACAGTGCCGGATCGTGACTAAGGGCCTGGTCGCGCTGACTGCCATCTCCGAGCCCAAATTATTGGAAAAACTGGCTGCAGCGCCCGTCAATACTGCGCAAGCAGCTCCTTTTTCTGTAGCAAGCGTACCGGCACAAGTGATCTCCCAACGTCCAGACGTGTTCACTGCAGAGCGTGATGTGGTAGTCGCCAGCGCGCTAGTGGGTAGCGCGATTGCGCAGCGCCTGCCACGCCTCTCGCTGTCTGGCTCCGTCGGCGCGATGCGCCTGAACACCGGCAGTGTGGAAACCAATGGCTCCACCTGGTCATTCGGCCCGCTTTCCTTAAGCATGCCGATCTTTGACGCAGGCCAGCGCGCCGCCGCGGTCGATTACGCCCGCGCCAACTACGACACTGCCGTGCTGGCCTACCAGGGCAAAGTGCGCAATGCCGTGCGCGAAGTGGAAGAGGCGCTGGTGACATTGCAAAGCACCGAAGCGCGCCGCGTGGATTCGGAGGTCGCCACCAAGGGCTACGCCGAATCGCTGGCCGCCACACAAACCCGCTACGGCCAAGGGCTGGCCAGCCTGGTCGAACTGGAAGACGCGCGCCGCAATGCGCTGGCCGCGCAAACAGCACAACTAAACCTGCAACTGGAACGCAACCGCGCCTGGGTATCGCTGTACCGCGCCCTTGGCGGCGGCTGGACGACGCCAACCTCCACATCCAGTGGCGGCTGGGCTGCAACGCAATCCTGATTCAAACAATAACGAAACCAATTTCTTAAAGAGCACGCACCATGAACAACTTCACTCAGCGTCTGAAGCAACTCCCTCCGCTCACCCTGGCGTTGATGGCTGCTGGCGTACTCGCCGTGGCCAGCCTCGGTCTGGTCGCCAGCCAGTCGCGCGCTGCCGACAAGCCTGCGACCACCGCCAAGCCAGCGCTCACCGTGTCCATCACACAAGCCACGGCAGGCAACCTGCCGATCAAGCTGGTCGCCAATGGCAGTGTGACAGCCTGGCAGGAAGCCAGTGTCGGCACCGAAGCCAACGGCTTGCGCGTGGCCGAACTGCACGCCGCGATTGGTGACCGTGTGCAACGTGGCCAGTTGCTGGCCAGCTTTGCTGCCGAGAGCGTGCAGGCAGATGTCGCTCTTGCCCGCGCCAGTGTTGCAGAAGCCTCGGCTAACGCCGCGGAAGCCTCTGCCAATGCCGACCGCGCCCGCGCGGTGCAAGGCACAGGCGCCTTGAGCGCACAACAGATCAACCAGTACCTGACAGCCGAGCTGGCCGCCAAAGCGCGCGTGGACTCCGCCAAGGCACAGCTTGACACGCAACTGCTGCGCTTGAAGCACACGCGTCTGGAGTCGCCCGATGACGGCGTCATCTCCGCGCGCAGTGCCACCGTCGGCTCTGTCGTCGGTGCGGGTACCGAGATGTTCAAGCTGATTCGCCATGGCCGTCTGGAGTGGCGCGGCGAAGTCACCTCCTCGGAGATCGGACGTATCACCTCTGGCACGGCAGTCGTCGTGACCGCACCGGGTGGCGCGCAGATGAAGGGCCGTGTGCGCATGGTTGCACCCACGGTCGATATGGCTACGCGCAATGGTTTGGTCTATGTCGATTTAAGCGGACCTGTCACTGGCACCACTGCAGCAAACGGTGCCTTCAAGCCAGGCATGTTTGCGCGTGGTGAATTTGCGTTGGGCAGCTCCGGCGGCTTGACTGTGGCGAACTCCGCGATCGTGGTGCGAGACGGGTTCAGTTACGTCTACCGGGTGGGTAGCGACAACCGCGTTGCGCAGGTCAAGGTGCAGACTGGCCGCATGCTGGGCGATCAGGTCGAGCTGCTGGACGGCGTGAAGCCAGAGGACAAACTGGTTGCCAGCGGTGCCAGCTTCCTGAGCGAAGGCGATCTGGTGAAGGTGGTGAAATGAACGTCTCCGCCTGGTCGATTAAAAATCCCATCCCCGCCGTCATGCTGTTTGTGCTGCTGACGCTGGCAGGGTTGATGTCCTTCAATGCCATGAAGATCCAGCAGTTTCCTGATCTGGAGCTGCCCACCGTCTCCGTCTCCGCCAGTCTGCCGGGCGCCGCACCCGCGCAGCTGGAGACTGAAGTCGCCCGCAAACTGGAAAACGCGATTGCGCCGCTGTCGGGCCTGAAAAACATTTACACCAACGTGTCTGACGGCAGCGTCTCGGTGACTGCCGAATTCCGCCTGGAAAAGTCTACCCAAGAAGCGGTGGACGACGTGCGCAGCGCGGTGCAACAGGTGCGCAGCGATTTGCCCGGCGATTTGCGTGACCCCATCGTCAGCAAGATCAATCTGTCCGGTGCGCCCATCCTCGCGTTCACGATCCGCTCCGGGCAGATGGACGACGAAGCGCTGAGCTGGTTTGTCGACAACACGATCTCGCGCGCGCTGTTGGGCGTGCGCGGCGTGGGCTCGGTCGTCCGTGTGGGCGGTGTCACCCGCGAAGTGCAGGTCGCGCTGGACCCGCTGAAGCTGCAAAGCCTGGGCGCGACTGCGGCTGACGTTTCGAGACAGCTCAAGGCAGTGCAAACCGAGAGCGCCGGTGGCCGTGCTGATCTGGCAGGCTCCGAGCAGCCTATGCGCACGCTGGCAACGGTCGCGACCGTCGATGAACTGTCACGTCTTGAGTTGACCCTGTCCAACGGCAAACGCGTTCGTCTGGACGAGATTGCCACAGTCAAAGACACCGTAGCCGAGCAGCGCAGCTTCGCCACACTGAATGGCAAGCCGGTGGTCGGGTTCGAGATCACCCGCAGCAAGGGTGCCAGCGAAATCGAAGTCGGCGCTGCGGTGACGAAGGCGCTGGCCGACCTGAAGGCGCAGCACGCCGATCTGGAGCTGACGCAGGCGTTTGACTTTGTCACGCCAGTGCAGGAAGAGTTCGACG
Organism: Rhodoferax sp.; assembly: GCA_043782015.1. Taxonomy (GTDB): domain Bacteria; phylum Pseudomonadota; class Gammaproteobacteria; order Burkholderiales; family Burkholderiaceae_C; genus Allorhodoferax. Next base: position 9,434 of record JAYWAV010000186.1, read on the forward strand.
CGTCGATGACCATGTTGTACGAAGGCGCCGTGTTGGCGGTGATCGTCGTGTGGTTCTTCCTGCGCAGCTGGCGCGCCACGCTGGTGTCTGCGGTGGCGCTGCCCCTTTCGGCGATTCCCGCGTTCATCGGCATGAACTACATGGGCTTCACCACCAACATTGTGACGCTGCTGGCGCTCTCGCTGGTGATCGGCATTTTGGTGGACGATGCGATTGTGGAAGTAGAAAACATCGAACGCCATTTGCGCATGGGCAAGTCGCCCTACCAGGCGGCAATGGAAGCTGCTGACGAAATCGGCCTGGCTGTGATCGCCACGACGTTTGCGCTGATCGCCGTGTTTTTGCCCACCGCCTTTATGAGCGGCGTGGTCGGCAAGTTCTTCAAACAGTTTGGCTGGACCGCCGTGTTCGCGGTATTTGCGTCATTGGTTGTCGCCCGTGTGCTGACACCGATGATGGCGGCCTACATCATGAAGCCGTCCACCCATGTGCACGAAGAGCCCATGTGGATGCCCATGTACCTGCGCATCACGCGCTGGACGCTGAGCCACCGCTGGATCACCGTGAGCGCGGCCATCGCCTTCTTTGTCGGCTCGCTGTTTCTGGTGCCCCTGATTCCCACGGGCTTTATTCCGCCGGATGACAACTCGCAGACCCAGGTCTATCTGGAGCTTCCGCCCGGAACCACGCTGGCACAAACGCGCGCAGCCACCGTGCGTGCACGCGACATGATTGGCAAAGTCCCGCATGTGGAAAGCATCTACACCACGGCGGGCGGCGGCTCGGTAGGCTCGGACCCGTTTGCTGGCGGTGTCAGCACCGAAGTGCGCAAGGCCACGCTGACCGTGTTGCTGGCCGAACGCGGCCAGCGGCCGCGCAAGCAGATCATCGAAAGCCAGATGCGAACCGCACTCTCCGAACTGCCTGGCGCGCGCTTCAAGGTAGGCTTGGGGGGTTCGGGTGAGAAATACCAGCTCGCTCTTAAAGGCGAAGACCCGGTCGCGCTGGCCGCGGCTGCTGCCGCTGTAGAGAAAGACCTGCGCAAGATTCCGGGCCTGGGCAATATCTCATCGAGCGCCAGCCTGACGCGCGCTGAAGTGGCCATTCGTCCTGACTTCGCCAAAGCCGCCGACATGGGTGTGACAAGCAGCGCGATTGCCGAAACGCTGCGCATCGCCACCATGGGCGACTACGACTCGGCGCTGGCCAAACTCAATTTGAGCCAACGCCAGGTGCCCATCGTCGTCAAACTCGATACCGAGGCGCGCCAGGACCTCGAAGTGCTGGGCCGCCTGATGGTTCCGGGCGTCAAAGGCCCGGTCATGCTGAGCCAGGTAGCGACGTTCGAGATGTCCGGCGGCCCAGCCGTGATCAGCCGCCTGAACCGCGTGCGCAATGTCAACTTTGAAGTCGAGTTGTCAGGCGTACCACTGGGTGAAGTGACCGAAGCCGTGGCCAAGCTGCCCAGTATCGTGAACTTGCCCGCCGGTGTGCAACAACTGGAAATTGGCGACGCTGAAGTGCAGGGCGAAATGGTCGCCGGCTTTGGCATGGCAATGCTGACCGGTTTGCTGTGTATCTACATCGTGCTGGTGCTATTGTTCAAGGATTTTCTGCACCCTATCTCCATCATTCCGGCGGTGATCCTGTCGTTCGGCGGCGCGTTCATGGGCCTGCTGATTGCCGACAAGATGCTGTCCATGCCGTCCTTCATTGGGCTGGTGATGCTGATCGGTGTATCGACCAAGAACTCGATTTTGCTGGTGGAGTACGCCATCATGGCGCGGCGCGAGCACGGTCTGGACCGCTTCGAAGCACTGATGGACGCCTGCCATAAGCGCGCGCGCCCCATCATCATGACGACCATCGCGATGGTGGCAGGTATGCTGCCGCTGGTGATTGGCCTGGGCCACGCCGACAACAGCTTCCGCGCGCCGATGGCAGCGGCGGTGATTGGCGGTTTGATCACCTCCACCATCCTGAGCTTGCTGGTAACGCCGAGCTTCTTCACGATCGTGGACGATATTGAGCACTTCGTCGGTCGCATCAAACGCAAGGTGCTGCGCCAGCCGCCAGCCGAGCCGGTGCACCAGGTTGAGGTGGGCTCGGTTTAAGGAAACTTTACAAATGCCGATATAGGGAGGAAGAAACCAATCCTCCCTTTGTCCATGCAAGCCACCGACGACCTCAGCAAACCCGTACGACTTGGCGCCCTCTCCATGGCCAAGATCACACGCGCGCTGCTGGACGGCCCTTGCAGCATCAACGAGTTGAAGCTGGTCAGCGGACTCAATGCCAGCACACTGCACGAGTACATGCGGGCACTGCGCAAGGAAGGCGTCGTCCATATCTGCGCCTGGGAACGCGACACCACCGGCCGAGAAAGCCTGCGCGTCTTCAAACTGGGCAACGACAAGGACGCACCGCGCGCCAAGAAATCCAAAGCCCTGATCGCCCGCGAATGCCGCAAGCGCAAGCAGGACGCAAAGCTTGCCATGTCATTCGGCCCGATAGCGACCCGCCCCGCATCGAACGACGACCTGCTGCTGCCCATGCCACGGCCCAGCCAATTGCAAACCGCGGTGCGCTAGCCGCAACTGGTGTCCAATAGAGGGATGAACCCCTCTACCCCCCTGGAAGACCGCGTTACCGAACTGGAAATCAAACTCAGCTTTCAGGAAGACCTGATCGACAAACTGGATCAGGTCATCGTGCGTCAGCAACAGCAGATCGACCAGTTGGTGGAAACTCTGGTGAATTTGCGGGATCAGAGGCCTGAATCCGCGCCAGGCAGCAGCAACTTGCGCGATGAGTTGCCGCCACACTATTGACTGCATTCGTGAAACTTAACCACGTGCGTGGGTCACGCCGCCGTCCACGATCAGCGTAGAGCCCACCACGTAATCCCCCGCGCGGGATGCCAGATAAATCGCCGCGCCTGCCATATCTTCCGTCGTTCCGATGCGGCCGGCTGGAATATGCGCGGAGATTTCTTCCGCATGGTCGCGCGCTTCGCGGTTCATTTCGGATGCAAAAGCGCCGGGTGCAATGGCAGACACTGCAATGTTGTCCTTGGCCAAACGCAGCGCCATGCGACGCGTCAGGTGAATCAGGCCCGCCTTGCTGGCGGCGTACGAATAGGTCTCTTGCGGATTAACCGACACACCGTCAATCGACGCGATGTTGATGACCTTGGCAACCCGGGTATGCGCCGCTTTTTGCAAATGCGTATGCAGTGCCTGGGTCAGGAAGAACGGCGTCTTCAGGTTCAGATCGACCACCTTGTCCCAACCGCTTTCGGGGAAGTCGTCAAACGGCGCGCCCCAGGCAGCCCCGGCGTTGTTAACCAGAATATCCAGCGCGTCTTCATGCTTGGAATACGCCGCCACCAGTGCCTTCACGCCCTCCGCCGTAGACACGTCGGCTGGCAGTGAAACGCAGGTTCCCAGAGCCGACAACTCAGCGGCAGCCTGGTCACAGGCTGCGGCCTTGCGCGCGCTGATATAGACCCGAGCGCCCTGCGCCAGGAAGCCCTCGGCGATCATGCGGCCTATACCGCGTGAACCGCCAGTGATGAGTGCGGTGCGGCCCTTGAGTGAAAACAGTTCGTTCATATGCTGGTGCCTGATTGGCTGATGGATTGGGATGTGCGCAAGCTTAGAACCGGATTGCAAATATGGGCGTCACCAAGGTGCTAGCAGACCTTGTGCTTCATTCACCTTCGCGGCTAAGCTGCAACAGTCGCCAATCTAAACTCATAAAACCATGCCACTTCAACTCGACCCAAACGCCCCCACCGATTTCGATTTCATCATCGGCGACTGGCGGGTCGAACATACGCGTCTCAATGCCCACTTCGAGAACTGTGCCGACTGGACCGAGTTCGAAGGCCAATCCTCCACCGCGAAGGTATTGGGCGGCTTTGGCAATCTGGAAGACAACATGCTTTATTTCCCGAATGGCGCATTCCGCGCCATTGCAATGCGGTCCTACGACAAGGCCTCTGGCACTTGGTCCATCTGGTGGCTGGACGGGCGCAATCCAACCCACCTCGACACACCGGTTGCCGGAAAATTCTCTGACCACATCGGGCTGTTCTTTGCCGATGATGTTCTCAACGGGCAAGCCATCAAAGTCAGATTCACCTGGAGCGCAATACCTGGCACCTCGCCGCG
>JAYWAV010000187.1:0-4943 GCA_043782015.1 Rhodoferax sp.
AAAACTGGTGCCTGTGCCCACGGTGGCAGCCTTGTCCAGCAGCGTGACTTTCCAGCCCGCTTCCGCCAGGTACCAGGCGGTTGTCACGCCCACCACCCCTGCGCCTACGACACATACTTCCCGCATAAATCACCCGTGTTGATCAGTCGGTGACTTTCGCATACAGCGCGCCCGCCGTGTGCTCCCCTGCGATGAATGCTTGCGCAAGCCCTATAACCTGATGGAATTGGCCTTGGCGGCTTCGCCATAACCTGACGCACCCCGCAACGGCACAATGCCCGCATGACCATGCTCCGCGCCTTCCTTTCTGCCGTTTCAATTGCCGGCCGTTGTGGTGTATCCGCTGTGTGTCTGATGACGAGCGTATGCCAGGCGCAAAGCGCATTGCCGGAGTCTCTACTGCAGGCGCTGCGGGACACCGGCTTCGATGCCGCCAACCTGAGTGCATTGGTGATTCCCGCGCAGGGCGGCAATGCCAAGTTGGCGCATCTGGACACTCGCCCCATGTCCCCCGCTTCCACAATGAAGCTGGTGACCACGCTGGTGGCGCTGGAAGAGCTGGGCCCCACATACCGCTGGTCCACAACGCTACTTGCAGACAAGCCCGTACAGAAAGGCACGCTAAAGGGACCGTTGTACCTGCAGGGCCAGGGTGACCCGAACTTCACCTGGGACAGCCTGCGCGACATGCTGCGCAACCTCCGTGACCAGGGTGTGTATCGCCTGCAGGGTGATCTGGTACTGGACCGCGCCTACTTCCGCCCTGTGCGTCCTGATGCCGGCGTGCCGGACTTTGATGAGAGTCCGCAGGCCTATTACAACGTGATCCCGGATGCGCTATTGCTCAATGGCAATCTGTTGAACATTGCGCTGGCGTCGGATGGAAAGCAAACGACTATCCGCACCGGCCCCGACCTGCAGGGCATGCGGGTGCGCACCAGGATAGAACTGAATGACAGCGCCTGCGACCAATGGGACGATGACCTGATCAAGGCGCGCACCCAACAGGCCGACAAGGCGAATCTGGAAATCACCGTCGCAGGCATCTTCCCGCGCAACTGCAAATCCGACACGCAGCTCAATGTGCTGGACCGCAACGACTACATTGCGCGCTTTGTCCGCACCTATTGGAAAGAAATTGGCGGCAGCTGGACAGGCGCCGTCAAGGACGGCGTCGCGCCCGCAGATGCCACCGTACTGTTCACGCACCGCTCCGAGTCGTTGGCCACCATCGTGCGACTGATCAACAAACCGTCGGACAACGCGATGACGCGCTCGGTGTTCATGACACTCGGCGAAACGCGCCCGATGGAAGCCCGCGCAGGCAGCTCTACACAGGCCGGTGCACTGGCGGTTCGCGCTTGGTTTGCGCGCAAGGGTTTGAGCGATGCAAACATGGTGCTGGACAATGGCTCTGGCCTGTCGCGCATCGAGCGCATCAGCGCTCAGCAGATGGCCGGTCTGCTGCAAGCCGGTGCGCGCAGCCCGTGGTACGCAGAGTTCGCCAGCAGCCTGCCCATCGTCGGGACTGACGGCACGATGCGCAAACGTTTGAAAGAGGCACTTGGCCCAGGCCGCGCCCGCATCAAGACCGGCAGCCTGCGCGACACGGCAGCAATCGCCGGTTATGTGCGCGATCCGCAAGACCGTGAGTGGGTGGTGGTGGCGTTTGTCAATGCAGACAACGCGGCGCGCAGTCGACCTGTTCTTGACGCGTTGATTCACTGGGTTGCTTCGGAGCCCGTTGCTCCCTGAAAGTCTCTTCCTGCCGGAGAGGGGAATGCCGGGAGGCCTCATGGTGTGCCTAAGGCCACACAAATCGGCTTCCCGACATTCCCCACCCCAGCGAGGTGGAGCATGGTTGGTTAACTACGGCTGAACACCACAAAACCACAGAGGAAGGCGGTGTGCACGGAGCCGATTTGTGTGGCCTTAGGCACACCATGAGGCCCCGGGCATACCGCCTTCCTCTGTGCCCCAACCAAGGTAGTTAAAAACTACCCAGAAATCTCTTCCACGCGATGACAAGCAATCTGTCGATCTGCATACGGCCGCAACACTGGCACCTCTCGCGAACAACGCTCCACCGCATGCGGACATCGCTGATGGAACGCACAGCCTGAGGGGGCATTAAACGGGCTGGGAAGTTCGCCAATGATAGGAATCTTGACGCGACGGTCCTGCGGGCGGATCGCGGGCGTGGCGCTCATCAGCGCACGGGTGTAAGGGTGTAATGGCTGCGCGAACAGCGTCGCCTTGGCGCCGTATTCGACGGCTGCGCCCAGGTACATCACCATCACATCGTCGGCCACATGCTCGACCACACTCAGGTTGTGCGAAATAAAGACATAGCCGGTACCAAACTCTTCCTGCAGGTCCATGAACAGGTTCAGGATTTGCGCCTGGATGGACACATCCAATGCCGACACCGGTTCGTCCGCTACCAAGATGCGTGGCTCCAGCACCATGGCGCGGGCGATGGCCACGCGTTGGCGCTGGCCGCCGGAAAACATATGCGGGTAGCGACGCGCATGCTCAGCGCGCAAGCCCACGCGGGCCAGCATGGCCTCGACTTTTTCGGTGCGCTCTTTGGCTGACAGCGTGGTATTGATCGTCAGCGGCTCATCCAGTGTGTAGGCAATGGTTTTGCGCGGATTCAGCGAGGCATAAGGGTTCTGAAACACCATCTGCACGCGCGAGCGCATGGCTTTGATGGTCTCTGCATCCGCCTGCGCCACATCGACACCTTCTATGCGCAAGCTGCCCGCGGTCGCCGCTTCAATCATCGTTAGCTGACGTGCCAGTGTGGACTTGCCACAGCCGGATTCACCGACCACCGCCAGCGTACGCGCAGCGCTGAGCTGGAACGACACACCATTCAACGCCTTGACGGTCGCCGTCGGACGAAAGAAGCCTTGGCGCACCTTGTAGTGGCGCGTCAGCCCTTCGGCTTGTAGCAGTGGCGCGGTGCTGTCAGCCATGTCGGGGCAAGCCTTGCGCATTGAGCGGGGTGATGCAACGCACGCCTTCGCTGAGCGCGGGGCGCGCACTGCGACAGGCGTCCTGCACATACGGGCAACGCGGCGACAACAGACAGCCTCTAGGCCGGTCATATTGGCCCGGCACCATGCCTGCCAACGCTGACAGGCGGCGCGCGCCCTTGGCATGCTCGGGGATCGCAGCCAGCAAGGCCCGGGTATAGGGGTGGCGCGGTGCGTCAAACAACGTGTTGCTGCTGGACTCTTCCACGATCTGGCCCGCATACATTACGCAGATTCTTTGCGCGACTTCGGCAATGACGGCCAGGTCGTGCGTAATCATGATCAGCGCCATGTTCTGCTCGCGCTGCAGGCGTACCAGCAAGTCCATGATCTGCGACTGGATGGTCACATCCAATGCGGTGGTCGGCTCGTCAGCAATCAGCAATTTGGGATTGCAGCTGATCGCCATCGCGATCATCACGCGTTGGTTCATGCCGCCGGAGAGCTGGTGTGGGTAGGCGTTCAGTCGGGCTTGCGGATCGGGAATTTCGACCAGCTCCAGCAACTCAAGCGCACGGCGTTGCAAGGCATCGCCTTGCAGGCCCATATGTACCTTCAGCGCCTCTTTGAGCTGGAAACCTACGGTGTAAGAGGGGTTCAGGCTGCTCAGCGCGTCCTGGAACACCATGGCCACATCCTTACCGATGATGCGACGCTTCTCGGCGGGACTTGCCTTGCGCAGGTCATGGCCATCGAACAGCATTTGGTCGGCGCTCACACGCCCCGGCGCATCGACAAGACCCATCAGCGCCATCATCGCGACCGATTTGCCAGAACCCGATTCACCCACAATGCCCAACAGCTCACCGCGTTCAATCTGAAAATCCACGCCGTCGACCGCGGGGAACGGCCGGGCAGCCGAGCCGAATTCAACGCGCAGGTTTTTGATGGTCAGCAAAGCCATGCTGCTAGCCCACCCGCTTCAACCGCGGGTCCAGCGCGTCACGCAGGCCGTCGCCCATCAGATTGATCGCCAGCACCGACACGAGAATCGCCAGACCGGGCAGTGTGACCACCCACGGGGCGCGCTGGATGTAGTCACGTGCGGCGCTAAGCATGGTGCCCCATTCGGGCGTAGGTTGTTGCACACCGAGGCCCAGAAAGCCCAGCGCGGCAGTCTCCAGAATCGCAGACGAGAAACCCAGCGTGGCGTTGACGATCAGCGGAGGTTGGCGGCTTCGATCATCGGTCTTGCAGCGCGGTTGCATCGCGCCCGTTGAAAAACTGCCAGAGTCGCACCAGGGCAAAGGTATCGAGCCGGCAGTAGGCGAGGAGCTGTTGCTCGATTTCGCTTTTGCGCGCGGCGTTGGTGCCGGGCTGAATTGCCTCACTGAATGCGTCCACCGCCGCTCCAGCGTCCTGCACGCCGTCGAGTTGGTCATAGCTCAGTTCCGGCACGGCGGCGGGAAGCACGGCTTTGAGGCTCCAGCTTTTCTGCTGGCTGGGGTGGTAGTAACGGCTGCGGGCGATGGGTAGGAGATCCACGACGCGGGCGTTGATGGCGAGCAGCGGCTCGGCCAGATCGGGATAACGGTCGGCGAGTTCGCGGATGCGGGTTGTTTCAAAGCCGGCTTGATAGCCAAACACGGGTCCGTTTTCGCCGCAGGCCGCGATGAGGGCCTGGGCGAAGGGCTCGGATGGGTCATCGCCGGAGAGATCGAGGAAGGAGGTGTGGGTAAGCTGACCGGACTCGGCGATGGTGTGCAGGCTGAATTGGAAGGTGATTTGCTGATAGGGGCGCGTTCCTTTCCAGATCGGCACGGCGAAGAAGATACTCTCGAAGTCGAGGAAGTAGGCGGGGAAGCCGTGAGGCGCGAGGTCCGCTGCCGCGCCTGCGGCGTCGAAGAACACCGTCTTGGCCAGGGTGTGTTCTTTCACCCGCGATTGTAAGTCGCTGAGCAT
>JAYWAV010000188.1:0-4936 GCA_043782015.1 Rhodoferax sp.
GGTGCGGCCCTCGACGGCGTCGTAGCGTAGACACAGCATGCACAGCGCATTGCCCATTCCGGTAAAGCCCACACCAATACGCCTTTTGGCGCAGGCCTCTTCCTGTTGCTGTGGCAATGGCCAGAAGGTCACATCCAACACGTTGTCCAGGGCACGCACCTGCAATGCCACGGACTTCTCAAATGCCTCAAAGTCAAATGCAGGCTCGCCGTGAAAGCCGAAGGGATTGCGCACAAAGCGCGGCAGGATGATGGGCCCCAGGTCGCAACAACCATAGGATGGGAGGGGTTGCTCACCGCAGGGGTTGGTCGCCTCAATCTTTTCGCAATAGCGCAGGTTGTTGTCCTGGTTCATGTGGTCCAGAAACAGGATGCCTGGCTCGGCAAAGTCGTAAGTCGACTGCATCACCGTGTCCCACAGTTCGCGTGCTGGCAGGGTCTTGTAGACCCACACGCCATCGGTGCGTTGTACGGCGCCCTGGGCGATCAGTGCGGCACCCGGTTTGGCGCGGTGCACCAGTTCCCATGGCTGGCCAGCTTCTAATGCCTGCATGAAAGCATCAGATACTCCGATCGACACATTGAAATTGTTCCAGCGCCCTGGCGTGCGTTTGGCGGTTATGAACTCCAGTACATCGGGATGGTCCATGCGTAGCACGCCCATCTGCGCACCGCGACGTGCACCGGCACTTTCCACGGTGGAGCAGGATTGGTCAAAAACATTGATGTAGCTGCACGGACCCGATGCCATCGAGGCTGTGGCCTTGACCTGGGCCCCGCGCGGGCGGATGCGCGAAAAGTCATACCCTACACCGCCGCCACGGCGCATGGTTTCTGCGGCTTCACGCAAGGCTTCGTAGATTCCCGGATAGCCCTCATCATCCATGCCTTGTATGCAATCACCTACCGGCTGAACAAAGCAGTTGATCAGCGTGGCTTGAATATCAGTGCCCGCCGCGCTCATGATGCGACCTGCACCAATGGCGCCGGCGCGCAAATTGTCCAGAAACAGGGCTTCGTATCGTGCGCGCTGGGGTTCGGCCTCAGCAGAGGCCAGTGCACGCGCCACACGGCGGTACACGTCCTCCGCGCAGGTCTCGCCGGGTTTGAGGTATTTTTCGCGAAGTACGTCGTCGCTGATGGACTGGGTCAGGGTAGGGCGCACGGTGCGCTGTGCAGTAGCACTGGCGTTGTCGATTTGCATGGAATGGTCCTCAAACGCTGGCTGGACAAATACCACCCAATAGCCAGTCAACATAAAGCAGGGGGGTCAGAGTCACGACTTCCTGGCCCAAGCGCTGCACCAGCCCTTGCCTGCGACCTGCTTGCCCGGAAATAGGGCACATGCCGCTGAAGCGTCACTGGATTTTCCCTGGTACAAGGCGCAATTGCCGCAGTGTTGATCTGCAGCATATTTCGGAAATTTGACTTTGTCGACTTTGCGGCCATCCGCCTTGTAGCCCAATGCGGCAGCCTGTGCATCCGACTCTGAAACCATAGTAACTTGCGCTGATACGTGCGCTGCGCCAATCGCAATGCCCATAGCGCTGAGCTGAACGAAGAAGTTGCGGCGGTTTGACATAGGAAGGATTCTCCAAAAGTGAGGGATGTATGGACTGCTTTGTAACCACGGCATAGTCGCGGGGTATGAGGCGGCAGCGATTGATCCAAATCAACGTCATTGAGCGTTGATTTGGATTGTTTTATTGGCACCACGGCGCTGCATCATGTCGTTTTGCATGGCCCGCAATTCACTGGCCGTCAGATGCATTTTTGCCTGAGGGTAGACAAGCTGCTCTTCAACTTCGATATGGTTCGCGTACAGGTCAACGAAGTGCTGCAGCGTGTCAGTTTGTTCGGCAGACAATGGGAGCCAACTGCCAGCCTCGCCTTCAGCCACCAAACACAACGTGGCGCGGGCAGGCGCCCACCGCAACTGCATTTGCCGGTGATCCTCCTGTAGTTTTCGTACGCGCTGTTGGATCTCGGATGTCGCCGATCTCAAAAGCGGAGGAAATACATGCAACTCCTCATCTTCATGGTGGAGTGGTGCGGCGATATCAAAGTAACGCATCACGTCCAGCGCGGCGTGGCGGGCCTGCGCATCGCAACCGTGTTGTTGGAGGTGCTGCTGCAAACGTGACAAGAGTGCCAGCGTGCGTTGCACGCGTTCGTGGCAGGCGCTGAGCAATTCAAATGGTTGCTCAAAACCGGCAGCGGGGGAGTGGAAACCTGGTAACACCGCGTTACCCCGGCTTGCCATCGGCACGGACACGTCCGTACCACGAGCCCAAGCGTGAACCCCACAACGTCACCACCGCGAACCAAAGTGAGGCAGTGACAGGCAATAGCCACTGGGCCAGCGGCGATTGAAGGCTGGCGGCAATGCGCATCACTGTGGCCAGTTGCAGCGCCCAGAACAGCGACCATACCCAGCCGTCGGCCACCAGCGCGCGGCCACTGTGGCCGCAAGAAACGCGCGTCACCATCGCCAGTGTCAGCGAAGCCAGACAGCCCATGGTGGTTGCATGCAAGGCACCCAGTGGCAACACAGGCGCTTGCTGCCACTGGGCCAGCAGCCGAGTTGCGCCGGACAGCAACAAAGACAAACCCAGCCATACAAAGCCCACATGCAACATGGCCAGGAGTCGATTCTTGAGGCTTTGTACCAAGCCCCATACACACGCCAGCCAGACCAGCAGTCCACCTACCAGAAGTTCAACGCAGCCAAGCAGCAGCAACCAGACAGATCCCAAGGTTCCACCCGCCGCCAGCTCAAGCCAGACGGATGCAAGCTCTAGAGTCAACATGCCCACCATGAGCCACAGCAGCCAAAATGGTCGCCACAAGGCCACCATGGGCATGGCACTGGAAGTGAAGAAGGGAATCATCCTGTGGGCCACGGTGACAAACACCAGCAGTACGCAACCCCACAATGCGGTGTACACCCAGGCCCGCGCTACATCGTGTGCGCCAAGCAGCAGGCTGACCAACATACCTATCAAGCTCAGGCAACCTTGCGTGCAGGCCAGCGCAATCAGCACCGCATGCAGGCGGTCGGGCACTTGGCTGTTGTAGACCAGACGGGAAAACATGGCCGTCATCCAGCACAACCCCATTGCGGCCAAGGCGAGACCGCTGATGGCCAAGCGCTCATACACATGCGCGCCCAGCAGCCACACCAGCCAGCCGATCACTTGCAAGAGCAACGGAGTTAACAAATGTCGGACATGGGGTGGCGCGACATTGAGCCACTTGGGACCCGCAGTAAACAAAAAGCCACTGAAGAAGAGCGGAAAAAATCCCAGCACCATCACACTCGCGTGTACCAGTGTGGGCGAGACGGTATAAGACAGGCTGATGTCCGGTGTTACGCGATTCCATTGCACCAGCGCCCACCAGCCGCTTGCGATGATGAGCACCAACACGCCAAGGAAAAAACCCAAGCGGTGCGGTGCAAGCAGCAAGTTACGCCAGTGCCAGCGCGCCGCCTGTGGGTCGATCAGTTTCGGCAACATGAATGCGCAGGCTCGGAGTTTTTGCTTACTGAACCGCGAGCTTGACCTGTTTTACAAACGCAGGGTCTGCGCTACCCAATTGCGCCGTGCGCCCTGCAATTCGCCCATCGCTGTCCAGCAGTATCAAGTCAGTGGTGTGGTTGAAATCTCCATTGGGCAGTGCACGGTATTGCACACCCAACACTGCCGCCAGTTTGCGCGTTGTCTTGGCATCCGTGCGCGCCATGGTCCAATGCGCAGGGTCTAACGCACGTTCTTGGGCTGTACGCTTGAGCACGGCTACGGTATCGCGCGCCGGGTCAATCGTGACCAACAGCACGCTCAGGTTCGCACGTTCCTGGAGCGTCAACTTGGCCTCGGTATCGCGCAATGCGTCCACCAGCATGGGGCAGACAAACTGGCAGGACGTATAAAACATGCCCACCAACACCGGGTGACCCCGGCGCTCGGCAATGACAAATGACTTGCCCGCCTGGTCTGTCATTTGCGCTTTCAACTGGTAGATGGAGTCGGTAGGCAATGTTGCGCTGGTATCGGCGGTCCATGCAAAGGATGTCGCACCGAGCGTTAATACGGCGAGCAAACCACTGCGCAGAAGACGTGCGGCAGGCGTGAAAAATGGTGTCATGGAGTGTCCTGAGGCAGGGGACGAACGCAGCGAAAACCAAGGCTGCTGGTGCTGTCGGATGCGTTGAGGGAAGAGAGCAGTGCAATGCGCATCAACACGGCATAGTTCTCGCGGTCTTGCAGGCTGATAGCACCCGCCCCGCAGAATTTCAATTTGTCGGGGTCGTCCTGCGAGCGGCTGTCGGGGCTCACCAGGAGTGCATTGAAGTCATCGACCCATTCCCAGATCAGTCCGTGCAAATCGCGCACGCCATACACATTGGCCTCCGATCCGACCTCCGGAAGTGCCTTGGTAGCGGGTCGGGCGTACCAGTTCAGAATGCGTGAACGCCAAGACGGGTCGGTGCGGGCATCGCGCCGCGTGGCGTCGGCGGCAGCCGCATACTCCCACTCCTGCCAGTTCGGCAATCGCGCGTCCTCTGACTCGCAAAAGGCCTGGGCGGCGAACCAACTGACATTGACCACCGGTTGCTGGCCCGTGGCCTTACCGCCAAGACCTTGCGACGCAGACCAATCCTTCAGATAACCCGTGTCAGCAAAAGTGCGCGCGACTTTGTCACGCTGCCAATCTGGATAGGCCTTCACAAACCCCAGAAACTCCGATTGTGTGACGGGTGTTGTGCGCATGGTGAAGGATGCAATGGGCACCGGTCCTTTGTCCGCGTCACTGGCTAGCACGCTGGCCAGTGTGCCGCTGGGCAACGTGACGTAATCGGCAGCGTGGGCAACCAGATTGCACCCCAATGCCAGCATCAGCAGCACGCGGCACCCGCAGCGCAGCCAGGGGCCACA
>JAYWAV010000189.1:0-4933 GCA_043782015.1 Rhodoferax sp.
CGCCGCCGACCCGCTACTGGACAGGCTTTGACGTCGCCATCAACGTAGTGGGCTATATGCCGCTGGGTGGTTTGCTGGCGCTGGCACTGATGCGCGGTAGTCGTTCAAAGCATCCGGTCTACAAGGCCTGGGCGTTGGCCGCGTTGCTTTCCCTGTGCATGGAGTCGGCGCAAAGCTACCTGCCATCGCGCGTGCCTTCGCGGGAAGATTTTTTGTTGAATGCCGCTGGTGCCTGGCTGGGCGCTGTGTCCACGCTGGTGCTGGAGCGGCTGGGCGCGATCAATCGATGGGGTGTGATTCGCAGCCGCTGGTTTGTCGAGCCTTCACGCGGTGGCATGGTGCTCTTGGCGACTTGGCCGCTGGCTTTGTTGTTTCCTGCGTCCGTTCCTTTTGGTTTGGGGCAGGTGCTGGAGCGCTTGATGGGCGCGCTGTCTGAGCTGCTGGCGGATAGTGCGATGGCCAGTTGGTTGCCCGCAGGCGTGCCGAGCTTGCATCCGCTGGTGCCCGCGTCAGAAATGGTGTGCGTGGCGTTGGGGCTGGTGATTCCCTGTCTGGTCGGGTTTTGCGTGGTGCGCAGGCCGACGCGGCGTGTGATGTTGGTGCTGCTGGTGCTGCTGGCGGGCACTGCGGCAACCTCGCTGTCGGCGGCGCTGACCTGGGGGCCTACGCACGCCTGGGCTTGGCTGGATGCACCGGCGCGGGCCGGTATGGCGTCGGCCGCGGTGATGGCATTGGTGATGGCCGTGTTGCCCTGGCGTGTGGCGGCGGGCTTGGTGTTGCTGGCGCTGGGGATTTACCTGAGCTTGCTGAACCAGGCGCCGGAAAGCCCCTATTTCGCGCAAACGCTTCAGCAGTGGGAGCAGGGCCGGTTCATCCGTTTCAACGGGTTGTCGCAGTGGCTGGGCTGGCTGTGGCCCTACGCTGCTAGCGTGTATGTGTTTGGCCAGATCGGGCGGCGCGAGTCCAAAAACTAGAATCGCAGCATGACCACCAGCATTACGTCCACAGCGCCGTCCGCGCCTTCCTACTTTGAACGCCACATTTTCTTCTGCCTGAACGAACGCAAGAACGGCGAAGAATGCTGCGCCCAGCACCAGGCGCAAGAGGCGTTTGACCACTGCAAAAAGCTGGTCAAGACCGCGGGGCTGTCTGGCCCCGGCCAGGTGCGCGTGAACAAGGCGGGCTGCATGGACCGGTGCGCCGCAGGCCCGGTGGCGGTGGTGTACCCCGAAGCGGTCTGGTACACCTATGTGGACCAGACGGACATTGAAGAGATCGTCGAGTCGCACCTGAAGAACGGCAAGGTCGTCGAGCGGCTGGTGTGTCCAGCCCATCTGGGGCGTTGATTTTAGATGCAAAAATGCTGTCTGGCGCCCGTCCAGTAAGCGTAAGCAGCTATTAATTCGGTAGCACCGTGAATTCCCAAACCCAGCGTTCTGTGATGACTGGCCCCATCGGCGACATCGAGTTGTTGATCGATGAACCGGTGGATGTGCCGCTGCGCGCTGTACGTGGTGTAGCCGTGATCGCGCATCCGCACCCGCTGTTTGGCGGCACGATGGACAACAAGGTCGTGCAGACGCTGGCCCGGGCGTGTGTGCTTAGTGGCTTGCGCGCGGTCCGTTTCAACTTCCGTGGTGTTGGCGGAAGCAGCGGCACGCATGACGCGGGCAAGGGTGAATTGCAGGATTTGCTGGCCGTCGTGGCCGAGCATGCACGCAGCGGGCCGCTGGTTCTCGCCGGGTTCTCTTTCGGCGCATTTGTTACCAGTCACGCTGTGGCCGCGCTGCATCCCGGCCGCGTTCTTGAGCGCGTTGTGTTGGTCGGCACAGCGGCTACGCGCTTTGACGTGGCGCCCATCGCGCCCGAATTGCATGGGCGCACCTTGGTGATCCACGGTGAGACCGATGACACCGTTCCTTTGGCCGACGCGATGAACTGGGCGCGTCCGCAGTCACTCCCGGTTACCGTTGTGCCGGGGGTGGGGCATTTCTTTCATGGACAATTGCCCCTTTTGCGCGGTTTGGTGGTCCGCCATCTCGCCGAACCTATTTCCTGAAGTCTTTTCAATCTGACGCGCCAGCTCTGCGTTGGGTCGCCCTATCCGAATCCATGAAATCCCTCCTCGCTACCCTTGCCGCAACCCTTTGCTTCGCCGTATCGGCGCAAACCGTACAGCCGCCTGAAATCGCTGCGCGTTCCTACCTGCTGCTGGACGTCACTGCCAACCAGATCCTCGCTGCCAAAGACATTGACGCACCGCTGGAGCCCGCGTCGCTGACCAAGCTGATGTCCGCATATCTGGTATTTGACGCGCTGAAGTCCAAAAAGCTCGACATGAAACAGACGTTGCCGGTCAGCGAACGCGCCTGGAAAATGCCGGGTTCGCGCATGTTCATTGACCCCAAGATGCAGGTGCCGGTGGAAGACCTGATCAAGGGCATGATCGTTCAGTCCGGCAACGACGCCACGATGGCGCTGGCCGAGGGCGTGGGTGGCACGGCTGAGCGTTTCGTTGAAATGATGAATGCGCAGGCCAAGTTATTGGGCATGAAATCTACCGGCTACAAGAACCCCGAGGGTCTGACCGAAGCCGGGCACACCACCACGGCGCGCGACCTGAGCATTCTGGCTTCGCGCCTGATGGCGGATTTTCCGGAATACGTGGGCGTTTACTCTCTGAAAAAATACCGCTACCCCGGCACGCCTGCGGCGAATGACACTAACCGCAACCTGCTGTTGTTCCGTGACCCAACCGTGGATGGACTCAAAACTGGGCATACCGATGCCGCGGGGTATTGCATGGTTGCCACAGCGCGGCGCGATTACCCCGGTCTCACTGCCGCAACCGCTCCTGGCGGCGCTCCCGCACCCAATTCTGGCCGCCGCCTGCTGTCCATCATCCTTGGCGCAGACAGCGAGATCTCCCGCGCCAACGAATCGCAAAAGCTGCTGAACTGGGGCTACACCGCGTTTGAACCCGTCAAGCTGTTTGACGCTAGCCAGGCAGTCGCCACGCCCAATGTCTGGAAGGGCTCGGCATCTACCGTCAAGCTGGGCAGCTTCAGCCCTATCGTGGTGGCAGTCCCGGCAGGTACGGGGGGCAAACTCAGCACGCAAGTGGTACGCGCCGATCCGCTGGTGGCACCCTTTGTAAAGGGCCAAAAAGTCGCCACTTTGCGCGTATTGTCCGGCGACAAGACCGTGGCCGAGGCGCCGCTCGTGGCGCTGGAAGCGGTGGACCAGGCGGGCATCTTCGGGCGCGCCTGGGATGCCATTCGCCTATGGATTCGTTGATACAAGCCACTGCAAAATTGCGTGAGCGTACTGAAAATCGGCATGAACAAGTTTTGGTTTGCAAGTGGTTGCGCTGCATTGGCGCTAACGGGTGTGGCCCAGGCTACTGAGGTGCGCCTGCGCATCATGGAGACCACCGATGTGCACATGAACCTGCTGGACTACGACTACTACCAGGACAAGTCCACGGACCAATACGGCTTGGCCCGCACCGTCACGCTGATCAAGGCGGCCCGCGCCGAGACGCCCAACAACCTGCTATTTGACAACGGCGACTTGCTGCAAGGCAACCCGCTGGGCGATTACGTCGCCAAGGTGCGCCCGCTCAAGGACGGTGAAGTCCACCCGGCCTACCAACTGATGAACGCGATCGGCTACGACGCAGCGAATATCGGCAACCACGACTTCAACTACGGCTTGCCGTTTTTGCGCCGTGCGCTCAAAGGCGCGAACTTCCCTTACGTCAATGCCAACGTCTATCTGGATGATCAGAACAAAGACAAGCCCGATGCCAAACACGCGTTCACACCTTATGTGCTGCTGAACCGCAAGCTGGTAGATGCCCAGGGCCAGTCGCACGCGATCAAGATCGGCGTTATCGGCTTTGTGCCGCCGCAAATCCTGATCTGGGACAAATCCAATCTGGAAGGCCAGGTGGTGGTGCAAGACATCGTGGAAACCGCTAAAAAGTATGTGCCGCTGATGCGCGCGCAAGGCGCGCAACTGATCGTCGCCATCCCGCATGCGGGCCTGACAACAGTGCCTACCCCGTTGATGGGCGAGAACATGGTCGGTCCATTGGCTGAAGTGGAAGGCGTGGATGCCATTCTGTTTGGCCATTCCCATGGTGAATTCCCGAGCAAGTTCTTTGCAAGCTTCCCCAAGGTCGATGTGGAACGCGGCACGATCAATGGCGTGGCTGCCGTTATGCCCGGGCGCTGGGGCGACCATTTGGGCGTGATTGACTTCACGCTGGACGAAACCAATGGCAAGTGGCGCATCGTGGACCGCAAGGCGATGCTGCGTCCCATCTTTGACCGCACCACCCAGAAATCGGTCGCGGCGGCGGACCCCATGGTCGAGAAGATTCTGGGCGATGTGCACGCCAAAGCGCTGGAATACGTGCGCAACAAGGTGGCCTTCAGCAGTGCGCCTATCTACAGCTATTTTGCGCAAGTGGCAGATGATCCTTCCGTGCAGATCGTGGCAAACGCGCAAATCGTATACACGCAGCGGGCTTTGCAGGGCACGGAATACGCCAAATACCCAGTGCTGTCGGCCGCTGCGCCGTTCAAGACCGGTGGGCGCCAAGGCTGGACTTACTACACGGACATCCCCGCTGGCCCGCTGGCCATCAAGAATGTGGCGGATCTCTATATGTACCCCAACACGCTCAAAGCCATGCTGCTGACCGGCAACGAGGTGCGTGAGTGGATTGAGATGTCTGCCGGCCAGTACAACCAGATCAACCCGCAAGGCCCCGCACAACAAGCCTTGCTGAACGAATCGTTCCGTTCCTACAACTTCGACACCATCGACGGCGTGACCTACGAGTTGGATGTGACGCAGCCGGCCAAGTACAACGGCAACGGCGCGCTGGTTGCGCCAACCGCCAACCGGGTCAAAAACCTGAAAT
>JAYWAV010000190.1:0-4911 GCA_043782015.1 Rhodoferax sp.
ATCCAGCACCGGCGCGTCAGATAAGCCCGGTGACGGAATCAGGTGCCCGCTTTGGGGCGGGGAGAGCGAACGCTTGACCATCAAACGCCTCCAGCACGGGGGTGTGCTGGAATCACGATAACGCGTTCCGGGCCAAGATGGAAGCACCTGCGCAGAAAATGGGTGGACTTTTTGGCACGATTTCCATCGACAATGCGACCATGATTGAATACCAAGACGTCGTCCAGGCCGCACAGAGGCTGCAAGGACGCCTGCTGCGCACACCCTGCGTCGCGTCGCAAACCTTGTCGGATATCACTGGCGCGCAGGTCTACCTGAAGTTTGAGAACCTGCAGTTCACCTCCTCCTTCAAGGAGCGCGGCGCCTGCAATATGCTGGCACAGCTCACAGAGGAACAATCCACCCGAGGCGTCATTGCCATGAGCGCTGGCAACCACGCCCAGGGCGTGGCCTATCACGCGCAGCGCCTGAATTTGCGTGCCGTGATCGTTATGCCGCGCTACACGCCCGGTGTCAAAGTACAACGCACGCAGGGCTTCGGCGCGGAAGTCATCCTGCATGGCGACACGCTGGAAGAGGCGCGAACCCACGCGCTGGAGTTGGCAGAGGCCCAGCAGCTGACGTTTGTGCACCCCTACGACGATGAAGCCATTGTTGCCGGGCAGGGCACTGTAGCGCTGGAAATGCTGGAAGACGTACCGGATCTGGACACGCTGGTCATCGCCGTCGGCGGTGGTGGTTTGATTGGCGGCATGGCGACAGTGGCCAAGCATTTGCACCCCAATATGGAAGTAATTGGCGTACAGACCTCGCGTTTCCCGGCGATGTTCAACGCGATCAAAGGCACGCAACACGCGCAGGGCTTTAGCACCATCGCCGAGGGGATTGCCGTGGGCAACCCCGGCAAGATTCCGCAGGCAATCATTGCCAAGCGGGTCGACGACATGTTGCTGGTCGATGAGGGCGACATCGAGCAAGCGTTGGTAATGCTGCTGGAAGTCGAAAAGACCCTGGTGGAGGGCGCAGGCGCCGCCGGTTTGGCCGCCTTGCTCAAATATCCTGAGCGTTTCAAAGGCAAGCGGGTCGGTCTGGTTTTGTGCGGCGGCAATATCGATCCGTTGCTGCTGGCAGCCATCATTGAGCGCGGCATGGTGCGCGCCGGTCGCCTGGCCCGCATCCGCGTGGGCGCGCGGGACGTCCCCGGCACGCTGGCCCGTATCACCGCGATGGTGGCAGAGGCTGGCGCCAATATTGACGAAGTTCACCACCAGCGCGCGTTCACCACGCTGTCAGCACAAAACGTGGAAGTCGAGTTGGTCGTGCAGACCCGCGGGCACGCGCATGTGGCAGACGTATTGGGGGTTTTGCGCGGTGCCGGGTTTGACGCGCAACTTGTTTAGTTAAAATTGGTGTTTTGCTGAAACCGCAACAAGGAAGATCATGTCTGCCCCTACCCCCGAAGCCACAGCCCACGAAGTTGACCCGGTCGAAGCCATCGTGCCCTTGATTCCCGTTGTACTGCCCGTCGCAGGCGCCGTGCTGATGTTCCTGCTGGCTTTCATCGCCGTCTTCATGGCGTGATGCCCCGCCCGGCCACTGCGCCGGGTCGAATGGTTTCGTCGTCTTTTCATCGCTGGAGTCACGCTGTGCATACATACCGTTTCCGGTTTGGGTTGCTGACTGCAGCAATAACCGTGAGCATGGTCTGCGCTGCCGCGCAGCCGCCCAGTACCGCGGCCAAGCCTGAAGCAGAAGCCCCAGCCGCCGCCTGCCCCGCCATTCTCCAGAAGACCTTCAAGCGCCTGCAGGACGACGCACCGCAAAACCTCTGCCAATACGCAGGCAAGGTGGTTCTGGTGGTCAACACAGCCAGCTACTGCGGCTTCACCAGCCAATACGAAGGTCTGGAAAAATTGTATGCCGATCAGGCGTCCAAAGGCTTGGTCGTGCTGGGCTTCCCGTCCAACGACTTTGGCAAACAGGAACCCGGCGACAGCAAACAGATCGCCGACTTCTGTTTCAACACCTACGGGGTCAAATTCCCGATGTTTGAGAAGTCATCGGTGACCGGGGACGACGCCAACCCTTTGTACAAAGACCTGATCAAGGCGACCGACCGGACGCCGAAGTGGAATTTCTACAAATACCTGATTGACCGCAAAGGTCGGGTCGTCGAGAGCTACTCCAGCATTACCACCCCAGACAATGGCCAGTTCCAGGCCGATATCAAGCGCGCTCTAGCCCAAAAATAGCCCCCACGCTCCGCCGCTTTGCGGGTTGCTGTCCTCCGAGGGATTAAATTTGCTTGGGGCGGCCCTGCGCAAAATTGCCATCTCTTCGAATTGCTTGCTGCAATGCCGCATAACCCTATGCTGGTTTTGCATATCTTTTCTAGGTAACCCGCTGGTAACTCGGGTACCAGTTCATAAAATTGTTATCCAGACTGCCTGAGTCTGCAGGTGACGCTAATCTTCGCGCCGCCTTTGAGCCGTTTTCTCCAAGTGGCGCTGCGACGGACGCCCTACTTTGAAAAGACGATTTTCAAACTTAGGAGCTTTTCATGAACTCACCTGTAATGCAGGGACTCAATTTAAATGTGCCCAGCTACGTCAAAAGCGCCCGGCTGATTGCCTGGGTGGCTGACATGGCGGCCTTGTGCAAGCCGGACACGATCTACTGGTGTGACGGCTCCGAAGAGGAATACCAGCGCCTGTGCCAGCAGTTGGTCGCCGCCGGTACCTTTAAAAAGCTCAACCCGGCCAAGCGCTCCAACAGTTTCCTGGCTTGTTCGGACCCTACCGACGTGGCCCGCGTGGAAGACCGCACCTACATCTGCTCCGAGAAGAAGGAAAACGCCGGCCCTACCAACAACTGGATGGCCCCGGCAGAGATGCGCGCCACGTTGCAGCCACTGTTTGATGGCTGCATGCGCGGTCGTACCATGTATGTGGTGCCATTCTCGATGGGCCCGCTGGGTTCGCACATCGCCCACATCGGCATTGAACTTTCCGACAGCCCGTACGTGGCAGTCAACCAGCGCATCATGACCCGCATGGGCAAGGCCGTGTACGACGTGCTGGGTGTCAACGGCGATTTCGTACCCTGTGTACACACCGTAGGCGCACCGCTGGAAGCCGGCCAGGCCGACGTGAAGTGGCCTTGCAGCACGACCAAGTACATCGTGCATTACCCCGAAACGCGCGAAATCTGGAGCTATGGCTCCGGCTACGGCGGCAACGCTTTGCTGGGCAAGAAATGCTTTG
This sequence comes from Rhodoferax sp., assembly GCA_043782015.1. Taxonomy (GTDB): domain Bacteria; phylum Pseudomonadota; class Gammaproteobacteria; order Burkholderiales; family Burkholderiaceae_C; genus Allorhodoferax. Next base: position 3,264 of record JAYWAV010000190.1, read on the forward strand.
CTTTGCGCATTGCCTCCACCATGGGTCGCGACCAGGGTTGGCTCGCGGAACACATGCTAATCCTCGGAGTGACCAATCCCGAAGGCAAAAAGTACCACGTCGCAGCGGCTTTTCCCAGCGCCTGTGGCAAGACCAACTTCTCGATGCTCGTGCCGCCCACAGGCTTTGAAGGCTGGAAAGTCACCACCATCGGCGACGACATCGCCTGGATCAAGCCCAACGCAGATGGCAAGCTGTACGCAATCAACCCCGAAGCGGGTTACTTTGGCGTGGCCCCCGGCACCAACTTCCATACCAACCCTAACTGCATGGCCAGCCTGGACAAGAACGTGATCTTCACGAACGTCGCGCTGACAGACGACGGCGACGTCTGGTGGGAAGGCATGGAGAAAGACACGGGCAGCCTGCCTGCGCACTTGATCGACTGGCAAGGCAGAGACTGGACGCCGGCGATTGCAAATGAGACCGGCGCCAAGGCGGCTCATCCCAACGCCCGCTTCACCGTGGCCGCTGGCAACAACCCCGCATTGGATGCCCAGTGGGACGACGCCGATGGTGTGCCGATTGATGCCTTCATCTTCGGCGGCCGCCGATCCACGACAGTGCCGTTGGTCACCGAAGCGCGCAATTGGAGCGAAGGCGTCTACATGGCTGCGACCATGGGCTCGGAGACCACCGCCGCGGCCACCGGCCAAGCCGGTGTGGTGCGCCGCGACCCGTTCGCAATGCTCCCCTTCATGGGCTACAACATGAGCGACTACTTCCAGCATTGGCTCAACATGGGCGACAAGCTGACCAAGTCCGGCGCCAAACTGCCACGCATCTTTACAACCAACTGGTTCCGCAAGGGTGAAGATGGCAAGTTCGTCTGGCCCGGCTACGGTGAAAACATGCGCGTGCTGAAGTGGATGATCGACCGCATCGAAGGCAAAGCCACCGGTACCGAAACTGGCTTCGGCGTGGCGCCGCAGTATTCTGAAATCACCTGGACTGGGCTGGATTTCTCTGAAGCCCAGTTCGACTCGGTCACCAGCCTGAACAAAGCAGACTGGAAAGCAGAAATCGCGCTGCACACCGAGCTGTTCGCCCAGCTCGCTTATCACCTGCCGAAAGAACTCGAAGAGACGAAAACAAAACTGGAGCAGCGCCTCGCAGCCTGATGGACCAGCTCCCATGAAAAAAGCCACCCGTCGGGTGGCTTTTTCTTTGGCTGTGACTGCTTAGTCTGCAAATTGGCGAGAACGCGCGGCTTGCAGTTCAGCCATCACGCGCGGATCACGCTTGGCGTATTCCCACATGGCTTCTTCATCTTGCGCACGTTGGTACTCGGCCCACCAGCCGTGGATTGCATTTGCAGCGTGGCTGGCCAGATGGCGCATCGGCACAGCCAACAATGCCAGCGCGGCGAAGGCGATAGACCACATCAACACCCAGGCCAACATCAAGTGCCCGTCGACCCAGGTATCGATCAACTGATCGGCCACCACCAACAGCGCAGCCAGGACGGCAGCCATCAGCATTGCGGCGAGCGTGCGTGAGCTTTCCACAGAAACCTCACGCTTGGGCGCGACCAAACGGCCCGAAAAAGTGGCGGAATGGGGGGTGGCAAGGTGGGGCTGGACAAAACGTGCCATGGCGAACTCCTTGT
>JAYWAV010000191.1:0-4909 GCA_043782015.1 Rhodoferax sp.
ACTGGAAGGCTTCTTCGGTGCCCGCGGCTACTACGGTGATTTGCGCCACAACGTCAAAGCGGTGTACCAGTTTTACCTGGGCGCTTACGACGGCAACCCGGCCAACCTGAACCCACTGCCGCCGCAAGAGTCTGCGAAGCGTTATCTGGAACTGATGGGGGGCGCCGACAAGGCGGTTGCCGCTGCGCAAATGGCGTATGACAAGGGCGACTACCGCTGGGCTGCCGAGCTCTTAAACCACGCCGTTTTTGGCGATCCGTCCAGCAAAGCCGCCAAGGAGCTGCTGGCCAAAACTTACGATCAGATGGGCTACATGGCCGAAGCGGCAACATGGCGTAACTCCTACCTCACCGCCGCGCTGGAGCTGCGCAATGGCCCGCCGACCAAGGGTACTTCCAAAGCGATGCTGATGGAAATGCTGCTGCAAACGCCGATCGAGCGCTTCCTTGAAGCCATGGCCGCGGGCCTGAATGGTCCTAGCGCAGAAGGCACGGACCTCAAGGTCAATCTGGTGCTGACCGATCTGAAGGAAACCTATGTGCTGTGGATTGAAAACGCAGTGCTGCATTTCAAGGCTGCGCCCGCTGAATCAGACGCCAACGCCACACTGACACTGACCCATGGCATCTTCGTCAAAATGATGGCGGGCACTGCGGGTGTCAAGGACACACTGCTGAGCGACGACCTGAAAGTGACAGGCAGCACGATTGATCTGGTGCGCTTCTTTGGCCTGATCGACAAGGCGCCGGGCACCTTTGCGATTGTGACGAAATAGATAGATTTTGGCCTGCCGAGGAGGGAAAAGCCGAAAGCCCGACTCAGGCAAAAACGTTGAGCTTGGCCGCCGCGTTTTGCAGACTGCGCAAACTGCCAGACCAAAAATCCGCGCCTTTGGCCTCAACAACTGGAGCGTGTGACTTCAACACCGCCATGCCTTCTTCAAAGTCACGCATTGCGGAGACCGCACCGGACAAAAACTCCGGCGCAGCAATTCCTGCATACGGGTCTGCACTGCTGGCAGGCTCTTTGGTTGCGTTACTGGCAAAGGGATTAGCCACCATGCGGCCTTCCTTGCTGTAGGTAATCTTGGTGAACACACCCATGCGCTGGCCCAGCTTCAACTGCTCTTCCATGCTCAGGCTGTTCAGGTCGGGAACTTGTGTGTCGTCTTTTGTCGCCGCAGAAGACGCCGTATAGACCACGCCGGAAACGGCTGGCTCACCCGCCTGCAGGCTACCGGCGCCGGGCGGCTGCGCGCTCGGTTCTGTATTCGCAGGGCTTCCCAGCGGTTGCAGCACAGGGGGCAAGGTGCGATGGATTTGCATGGTGGTTGTTCGGAAAGAAGGGAACAGTTTCAGTATTCCCAGGCGGCAAAACGGCAAATCCCGAAATAAAGGGAGAAAAGACGGGCTTTTACCCGGGCTTAAGGGCCGCCTAAAATGACCGCGTGAACGCCCCCCTACCTCCCGCCGCCCGCCGCCCCATCCGCGAACTCCCCGACGAACTGATCAGCCAGATTGCAGCTGGCGAGGTGGTCGAGCGCCCGGCTTCGGTGGTGCGCGAACTGGTCGACAACGCGCTGGATGCGGGTGCCACCCAGGTCAACGTACGCTTGTTGGCCGGTGGTGTACGGCTGATCAGCGTCGAAGACGACGGCCAGGGTATTCCACAGAACGAGCTGCCCATCGCCTTCAAGCGTCACGCCACCAGCAAGATCGGCAGCCTGTCCGATCTGGAGTCGGTGGCGACCATGGGTTTTCGCGGCGAAGCGCTGGCCGCTATCAATTCCATAGCTGACTGCGCAATCCTGTCGCGCGCTAGCGGCCTGAATGACGCCTATCTTCTGGATGGCCGCACCGGTGAGCTGAAGCCTGTGGCGCGCAGCACCGGCACCACCGTCGAAGTCAAGGAGCTTTTTTTCAGCACCCCGGCTCGCCGGAAATTTTTGAAGACTGACGCCACCGAACTGGCCCACTGCATTGAAGCCGTGCGCCGCCACGCGCTGGCACGGCCTGACGTCGGCTTTGCGATCTGGCACGAAGGCAAGCTGGTTGAGCAATGGCGAAAGTGCGATACCTCTGTTGATCCGGTCGCCGCGCTGGACCAGCGCCTGGCCGATGTATTGGGCCAGGAGTTTCTAGCTAACAGCATTCGCGTGCAGTGGCCTTTGCGTGCAGCTGCCGCTACGGGACAGCCGACTCTGCAAAGGGATGGACAACAGCCCCTGCGGGTCTGGGGCCGTGTCGGCACGCCAGACGCAGCGCGTTCGCGCGCGGACCAGCAGTTTTGCTATGTCAATGGCCGCTTTGTGCGCGATAAGGTGCTGACGCACGCGGCGCGCAGCGCTTATGAAGACGTGCTGCACGGCCACCGCCAGCCGGTCTATGCGCTGTATCTGTCCATGGATCCGACGCGTGTCGATGTGAATGTGCACCCGACCAAGATCGAAGTGCGTTTCCGCGATAGCCGCGAAGTACACCAGGCCGTACGCCATGCGGTGGAGGACACGCTGGCCGCGCCGCGCGCGGTGACCGCGGGTGCGACGGAAGCCGGTCTGCCACAAGCGCCGTCGCTATTGGCTATGCCTGGCACTTATGTACCAAAAGAGGCTGTAGCGCCCATGTACAGTGCGCAACCAGCTATCAAATTCGAAGCGAATGAGGAACGTACAGGTCATCGTGTCAGCGATGTCGGCGCGCTGTGGCAACCATCTACAACCGTTCGGGCTGAGCTTGTCGAAGCCAGGATCCCTTCGACGGGCTCAGGGCGAACGGAGTCTTTGCCCCAAGGCGACTGGCCATTGGGCCGCGCCATCGCCCAACTGCAAGGCGTCTATATCCTCGCCGAAAACACGCAAGGGCTGGTGATTGTGGACATGCACGCCGCCCACGAGCGTATCGTCTACGAACGCCTGAAGAACCAACTGGAACTCACCGCACCCGATGGCACGGTACATCCGCTGGCCAGCCAGCCCTTATTGATCCCCGCCACCTTTGCTGCCACACCCGATGAAGTGGCAACGGCCGAAGCGCATGTGGACACACTGTCCACGCTGGGCCTGGAGATCACCCCCTTCTCGCCCAAGACATTGGCCGTGCGCGCCGTGCCCACAACGCTGGCGCAGGGCGATGCAGTGGAACTGGCCCGTAGCGTATTGGCCGAGCTGGCCCAGCACGACGCCAGCACGGTGATCCAGCGCGCGCAAAACGAAATCCTGGGCACAATGGCCTGCCACGGCGCGGTGCGCGCCAACCGCAAGCTCACGATTGAAGAGATGAACGCGCTGTTACGCCAGATGGAAGAGACCGAGCGCTCTGATCAGTGCAACCATGGCCGCCCGACCTGGCGTCAACTCACACTGAAAGAGTTGGACACGTTGTTTCTGCGCGGACGATAACAGACACAGCCAAACGACTCGCTTGAGTAGCGCACAGGTGATCACCACACAACGCGACGCCTGCTTTCTCGATCCATGTCAATGTCAAGTAAATCATCAGCTAGCTGCTTGCGCTGCATGAAAACACTGGTTACAGTGGTTTGACGTTCTGCCGATTCATGGTTTTGAGTCCCCAAAACCCTTATCAATAGGAAATCGTATGCCGTCCAAACGCCCTCATATTTCAAAATGTCTGACTGCAGCGGCCGCTGTGTTGCTGATGTCCCATGGGGGCAGCGCTTTTGCGCAGGACACGGGTGACGCAAAACTCAAGATTTCCGGCTTCCTGTCGGTCGTGGGTGGCCAGGTGCTGGATGGAACCCTGGATGCAAACTACTCCGGGTTCAACCCCATCAATGGCGTGACGTGCCCCTGCTATATCGCCGACTGGAGCAATGGCGGCCTGTACAACAAGGACTTTTCGCTCAAGCCGGAAACTCGCGCCGGGGTCCAGTTCAATTACGCGGTAACAGAACGGGCCAACGTGGTTGCCCAGGTGGTTGTGCGCGGTACCAATGGGACTCCCGATCTCACTTGGGCCTATGCCGGCTACAAGCTGAACAAGAACTGGGAAATTCAGGTTGGGCGCAAGCGCATACCGCTGTACTACTACTCGGATTTCCAGGACATTGGCATCTCCTATCCCTGGGTGAGCCCGCCACCGGAACTCTACGGTTGGGATGCCACCAATTACAACGGCGCCAGCCTGCGCTATGCCGCCAGCTATGGCGATACCAATGTCAGTTCTAGCCTCTTTGGTGGACGCGAGGATATTGACAAGTCGTTGTACTGGAAACTCTACAACGCGGATAACGTCAAGGTCACCTGGAAAAACATTCTGGGTGCCGACCTCGAAATCAACCGTGGCCCCCTGACCGTTAGAGGCGTCTACATGACAGCCGATGTCGATACCGATGGTATTGCTGCGGGCCTCAAAGCCTACGGTGTGGCGGTCAATCTGGACATGGACAACTGGTTTGTGCTGTCTGAGGTCAGCAAGCTCACCCGAGAATCATCTACTGCCGGCTACAGCTACAGCGCCCCTGCTGCCAGCCTGGGTGTTGGCATGCGGCTTGGCAAGTGGACTCCGTTCGTGAACTACGCACAGTATGTGGAAAGCACCAGCGACTCGCTGTACGTTCCAGCCTCTTACCATCGCTCGTCCGCCAGTCTGCGTTATGACCTGGACTCCAACAGTGGCATTAAGGTGCAACTGGACCGCAATCTGGACAACACCAGCAACCTGGGTGGCAATGTCACTGTGTTTCGCATCAGCTATGACCGCGTATTCTGACCCGGAGCACCAACCATGAGAACAACATTAAAGCTACTCTCTATTTGTGCCGCCCTCATTGCCTCTTTTGCTGCCCAATCGCAAGTAGCAGTGGTAGTAGGCGCCAAGAGCCCTGCCGCAGCCCTGACAGCCGAGCAAGCCGCTGGCCTGTTCCTGGGCAAGTCAGACCAGCTGCCTGG
>JAYWAV010000192.1:0-4906 GCA_043782015.1 Rhodoferax sp.
AGCCCGAGAACGGCGGCCAGAACCTGGCGCCGCGCCCAATGGAAACGGTCTTGGCCGGCACCGGTGGCTGCACCGCCTACGACGTGGTGCTGATCCTCAAGCGCGGCCGCCATGCAGTGCAGGGCTGTACCGTCAAACTCAACGCCGAGCGTGCCCCTACCGAGCCCAAGGTGTTCACCAAGATCCACATGCATTTCACGGTGACCGGCAAGGGCGTGCCAGCGGCTGCGGTGGAACGTGCAGTGGCCATGAGCCACGAGAAATACTGCTCGGCCACGATCATGCTGGCCAAGACGGCCGACATCACAACCAGCTTCGAGGTGCTCGAGGCATAACGCCAAGCTGGCAAGTTCCTCCGTTCGGGCTGAGCTTGTCGAAGCCCTCGGAAGTTTTTGATTTGTATGGGGTGCGTTTCGACAAGCTCAACGCGAACGGACTTGATCTGCGCAACCCTAAATGCGCTGTGCCACAGTCGTCATGACCTTAGCTGCCGCGCGCATCATGTCTTTGACGGGTGGTGGTAACTCCAACGCACCGGCGGCGCGCGCACTCGCGGCATGTGCCAACTCGTCGTCGTGCATCTGCACCACAATGGCGCGTGACGCATGATCACCCTGGGGCAGCAGGTCGAGATGGCTTTTCAGATGCGCGCTGACCTGGGTCTCCGTTTCCACCACGAAGCCCAGGCTTACACGGTCTCCCAAACGCCCCGCCAAAAGGCCCAGTCCGAACGCACCGGCGTACCAGAGTGGGTTGAGCAGCGAAGGCCGTGAGCCCAGCTCCTCGAGGCGTTGGGCGGTCCATGCCAGATGGTCGGTCTCCTCCTCGCAGGCCTGGGTGAAGTGGGTGCGCAATGCCGCGTTGGGCGTGGCCATGGCCTGTGCTGTGTACAAAGCCTGGGCGCAGACTTCGCCCACGTGGTTCACGCGCATCAGGCCCGCGGCGATCTGTTTGTCTGCGTCGCTCAGTTCTGTTGCGCTATCCGGTACGGTAGGGCAGGCATGCGCTGCACGCGGCTTGGTGAAAAGCGTGCGTAAGGCGGAGTCGGCGGCAATCAGCAGGGCGTCCATGTTGCTTGGTGCTCAATGTTCAGTTTAGTCTGTCCGAGTCTAGCGTTTAAGCGAAATCCGTCGCTGCCCATCCACCTATTCACACTTTGGCATCAATGTTGCTTGGTCTAAATGTCGCCGCACTGGCGACCACTTTATCGATGTCCAATGTGACAGCAATGCGGCACCCGCCGTAACCTGCTGGTAATTGCGTCGTGCAAGTGTTTCATTTTTGTAACAGATGGCGCCTCATTTGCCGCCATTGGCCTTACTTTGCAAGCTTCAGGCTTGATCGGGCTGCTCACCCATGTTCCAATAAATTCGGACTTCAGGTTTCCGTGGTCGTTGGTTTTACCAGTTACCAAGGTTCCGTTTTTTCTTTCATCCCAATAATGGAGATTTCCACATGAAAAAGACCCTCGTAGCGTTGGCCGTTTTGGCTGCAGCAGGCACTTCCTTCGCGCAAGTAACGATCACCGGTAAGCTGGGCTTTGGCGCTCAAAAGACTCCAACCAAGGCAGACGCTGACGCCAACAAGGCACAAGGCTTTGTCATGACCGACGGTGATGTGCTGTTCACCGCTACAGAAGACCTGGGCGGCGGCATGAAGGCAACTGTTGCCTCCGAAATCCGTCTGCGTGGCCGTGATGACTCCGTGTCTGCCCGCAATGCAACCGTGTCCCTGACTACCGGTTTTGGCCTGATCTCGATGGGTTCCATCGAAGCGGTGTCTCCACTGCTGAGCGTCGGCACCGCTGGCGCCCCCATTGAACTGTCCACCAACATGGACGGCAATGCATCTTCGCGCACTGCTACCCCTATCGCTCCCCGCACCAACATTGACGCAATCTCCCTGACCATGCCTATCGGCCCCGTCACTGCGACCGTGTTGTACTCCGAAGTGAACGGCGCTGCCGGCAACGGTGCAGCTCTGGGCATGGACGGCAACAACAACGCTCCAACCACTTTTGCTGGTGTGTTGCCTGCGGTTTCTGCAACTACAGCCGGCAACATGACTGGCGTGACTGCATGGACCGTGATCGGCCGTTACAACGCAGGTCCTCTGAGCCTGTACGCCGACTACACGCTGTTTGATGCGAAAAACACAAACACCAACGCATTCAATGGCCCTGCTTTCCAGGCAACCATTGTGAAGTTCTACAAGGATTGGGGCCGTACCCGTCTGGCTGGTACCTATGACTTCGGCGTTGCCAAGCTCGGCGTGGGTTACCTGATGGCTGACCATGACTATCCTGATCAGTTGTCCGCTGGCCTGACCGTGCCTATGGGCGCTGTGACCTTCGGTCTGACATACGCTAGCGTCGAAAAGGCCAAGGCTTCTTACGTCTTGGGACCAAACCGCATGGAACGCACCTTCACCGGCGCTGGCGTGCAATATGACTTCAGCAAGATGACCAACCTGAACCTGAGCTACGGTACCTTCACCGGTTCGGGTAATGGCAATGCCAACAATGACTACTCTGACGAATACCGCATTCGTCTGCTGAAGAAGTTCTAATCGTTTCGCTGGCATTTGCCAGCTAGCGTTTGATACTTTGAAAGCCCTGTTGCGCAAGCAGCAGGGCTTTTGTATTTGTGCTGCAACACGGCAACGAGATATTTCACGTCACCTAGGATGAACCCCATAGGTTTCACTGTGGGGCGATGCAAAAATGCGTTGGTATCAACTCTTTGCACGCGTATTTAGGAGGCGCAAAAAAATGAAAAAAACCATCATCGCAATGGCCGCACTGGCAGCTACCAATATGGCAATGGCGCAGGTCACCGTAACGGGCGGTCTGGGCTTTGGCTTCGTCAAGACGCAGTCCCCGCCATCCGTTACCAGTACAACACCTTCCAACGCAGCACCCGGCATGCAGATGACTGATGGTGAGATCAATTTCAAGGCAGTAGAGGATCTGGGCGCTGGCTACAGAGCCACGGTAAACTATGCCGTGCAATCGAAAGGCCGTGATAGCCAAGTCAAGGCCAAAGATGCCACTATCTCCTTTCTGACCCCTATCGGCCAGATTACTGCCGGTACCCTGGACTCGGATTCCGATTACCCGCGCGCCTTTGCCGGCAGCAAAATCTATTTGCCCGATGACAAGCAGGTCAAAGGCGGCGACAACATCGATGTGATCGCGTTCACTACCAAGTTGGGGCCGGTCTATGCGACTATTTCCTACTCCGAGGGTGGCACACAAGATGTGCTGGATCTGGCTACAGCACTGGGAGCCCCTCTCCCGGCCGCGGCCTTGGGACTGCCTTCGACGCCACCGTTCCCGAGCACGGTTACGCTGCTCAACGGCGGCACATCCAAGAATCTGGTGCCCGGAGGTCCAGGTGTCGGCAAGGGGCCGGTACAGATCACCAGCCTGAACGGTACTTACGATGAGGGCGGCCCGCTGTCTATCGGTGTGACTGTCAGCAACTACAGCGTGATTTTGGGCGGTGCAGTGCAGGATATTGCCGGCGCCCAGCTCTTCAAGGCAGCCTACGACGGACGCACCGACACCGAGCTGTCGGTGGCCTATGACTTCGGCGTTGCCAAGGTCGGCGTGGGATACGCTTCCAAGACCATGGGTTGGGGCAATGAAACCAAGGCAGGCATTTCTGTGCCTCTGGGTGCTTTGACATTTGGCCTCACTTACGAAGAAAAGGCCGATGACAGCAACACCATCGGCGTCGGCTCTCCCGCAGGCAAGTTCGCCAGCGGCTCGATTGCTGATCTCATGGCGGGTAACCCTGTCAAATACCTCTCTGGCACTTCCAACCTGGGTGACTTTGCGCCAGGATTGATTGGGGCAGATCTGAAGGGCGGCGCCAAGCGCACCAAGTACCGCATCGGTGTGGACTACGCCTTTAGCAAGTTGACATCACTGAATCTGAGCTACGGGGGTTATGAGCTGGGTACACCTGCACGTGCCGTCACTGGCTTGGGTACAGCGCAACCCGGTAATGTGTCCACGAGCGAGTATCAGCTGCGCCTGCGCAAGCAATTCTGAGTTGCGTCGCTTCACGCCGCTCGCGCGAAGTAGCAATTACACACCCAAGCCACCCGGTTCGCCGGGTGTTTTTTTTATGCGTAGCGTTTGCTGCGCAGGTTCTGCTTCATCTCGCGCAACATGGGCTGCAGCGTGGTACCGCCAATGCGCAGCGCCACGCACGTGGCCAGAATGTCGATGATCATCAGATGCAACAGCCGCGAGACCATCGGACTGTATTTGTCAAAACCTTCGGGGTGGTCTGCGCTCAAGTGGATATGGCCCGCGCTGGCCAATGGCGAGCCGCTGGCGGTGATGACAATGGTGGTTGCGCCGTTTTTGCGGGCAATGTCGCAGGCGTCCATCAGGTCGCGTGTGCGGCCCGAGTTGCTGATGACCACCACGCAATCTCCCGGTCCGAGGATGGACGCGCTCATGACCTGCATGTGGCCATCGCTGTAGGCGGTGGTGTGCATTCCCAGGCGGAAAAACTTGTGCTGCGCGTCCTGGGCCACGATGCCGGAGTTGCCGACACCAAAGAACTGGATCTTGCGGCCGGTGGTGTGGGTCTCGGCGAGCGCCAGTACAGCCTTTTCGATGGCGACGGTGGAAGCGTCGTTGCGGTACTTCAGGAAAGCCGCAACCGTGTTGTCAATCACCTTGACCATCACGTCGCTGGTCTTGTCGTCGGCATCGACGCTGCGGTGAATGAAGGGCACGCCTTCGTTGACGGTGCCCGCCAGTTTCAGTTTGAAGTCCGACAGGCCGTCATAGCCCACGCTGCGACAAAAGCGCACTACGGTTGGTTTGCTGACATGCGCGCGGTCGGCCAGCTCGCTGACCGGCAGTTTGGCAAAGGCGCGCGGGTCC
>JAYWAV010000193.1:0-4903 GCA_043782015.1 Rhodoferax sp.
AGAGCAGTGGCGCCATTCGCACAACGTCAACCACCACACCTACACCAACATCCTGGGCAAAGACCGCGACTTTGGCTATTCGCTCCTGCGCATGTCCAATGAGCAAAAGTGGAAACCGCGCCATTTGTTTCAGCCGTTCGCCAACCTGATGCTGGCCATGGGGTTTCAGTACGGTGTCGGCTCGCACGACCTGGAGATTGGCCGATACAAATACGGTAAGGTCAGCAAAGAAGAGTTCATGCCCAAGCTTGACCGCTTTTTGAAGAAATCAGGCAAACAAATCTTCAAGGACTACATCTTCTTCCCGGCGCTGGCGCTGTGGAATGCACCCCGCGTGCTGGCCGGAAACTTCTGCGCCAATCTGATTCGTAACCTGTGGACCTACACCGTGATTTTTTGCGGCCACTTCACCGAAGGCGTGGCGATTTACCGTGAAGCAGACTGCAAAAAAGAGACCCGGGGCGACTGGTACATCCGCCAACTCACGGGCTCCAGCAACCTGACCGGTGGCCCGCTGTTCCATGTGATGACCGGCCACCTGAGCCACCAGATTGAGCACCACATGTTCCCCGACATGCCCGCGCACCGCTATCCCGCAGTGGCCCCGCAGATCCAGGCGCTGTGCGAGAAATATGGCCTGCGCTACAACACGGGCAGCATCTGGAAGCAATACGCCACGGTGATCAAGCGCATCTTCATGCACACGCTGCCACCGCGGAAAACGGTGCTGGCAGCGCTGACTTCAAAATGACGGCCCGCCCGCAAGTTCAATTCTTGGTTTCAAATTTCACCACCATCGCGTCACACACTTTGGCAGTCAGTTCAAAGTCTAAATCCTGGAGCGCAAGATCTAAAGCGTCCGCCGACTCAGCAGGCAGTTCTGACAACAACTCGCCGGCCTGCGCACGCTCTTGCAATACACCCATGTCGGAGACCCTGGCCATCTCGGCAATGCGACGCAATACAGCAATAGCCGCTGAACTGACTGGCTGGCCGGAAGTTTTCCCGGGTACTGCCGAGCGGGTAGTTGGAGATTGCGACTCCAGTGCAGCAATAGCCGCATTCAATGTTTTTTGGGTGGATTGAGCCAGAATTTCAAATCGGCCCAGCCCTTCCTCACCTGACGGTATTCCCTGGCCCGTCGCACATGCCTTTTCGAGCTTTGCAGCCTCTGCTGCCAGCTCTGTGGCGCCCAGAGTGCCCGCATTTCCCTTCAGGGTGTGCAGGCGCATCATGGCCTTCTGCGTGTCCCCCGCTGCCAGGCACTGCTGAAGCTCGGGGATGATGGTGTCAATGATCCTGACGAACTCCCGCGCAGTGCGTACATACAAAGACTGCATACCCGACATGCGGTTCAAAGCGGTTTGAAGATCCAGCCCAGCAATTTCGGGAATGGTCGGCATTGCTCCAGTTAGAGCCACTGAATCGTCTGATGCTGCAGTGGGCGGCTGAAGCCCGGTCATGCGAATCAACAGGGACACGAGCCTGGCCATATCAAACGGCTTGCCGATGTGCTCGTTCATGCCCGCGACGATACACGCATCGCGGTCACTCGCCATGGCATTGGCCGTCATCGCAACAATCGGCAAGTCAGTGAGGCCCAAATCGTTGCGGATAAAACGGGTTGCTCCGTACCCGTCGAGCACTGGCATTTGCACATCCATCAATACGACGTCAAATTGCGGGGCCGCAGCCGCCACAGCATCTACGCCCAATTGACCGTTGGCCGCCAACGATACGATGGCGCCTTGTGCAGTCAATAGCTCATCGGCCACTTGCTGGTTGATGAGGTTGTCCTCCACCACCAGTATGCGCATGCCGATCAGCTGCCTGGCGCTGTTGCGTCCTTTCGCAATTTTTCTTATGGAGGTATTTCCCGAACTTGCATCCATCAGCGCGTCGTACAACATGGACGCGGTGACCGGCTTCACCAGGAAACCATTAATCGTGTCCTGCTCAGCTTCGGTGCGCTGTGCCAGCATTTCCCGGCCATGGGCGGTGATCATCATCACCAGCGGTTGCGGCACATTAGCCAATTGCGCCCATTCACGAATCCGGCGGGTCGCTTCCCAGCCGTCCATGTCGGTCATCTTCCAGTCCATGTAAATCACGGGATAGGGGAAGGCAGTGTCTGCAGCGAGTCTTTTTTCTGCGACCATTTCCAGCGCCCGCTTGCCGGACCGGGCAAGGTCCGCTGCCCAACCCCAGGAGCGAACCATGCGCAAGGTCAACTCTCCTGCGATCGCGTTGTCATCCACCACCAATACGCGTTGCGGCGCAACGGATGGCCGGTCAGGTTCGAAGAGCAGTTCGGGAACAATCTCCACCGTCGGCATTTCAAGTGCAAATGAAAACGTGCTGCCCACACCCGGCGCGCTGGTGATTTCAATGTCGCCACCCATGAGCTCCACAAAACGCTTGCTGATGGCCAATCCCAGGCCGGTGCCACCAAACCTGCGTGTCGTGGAGCCTTCCGCCTGAGAGAAGCCGCTGAAAATATGGGCCTGATGTTCGGGCGCAATGCCTATCCCAGTGTCCTGCACGGAAAACTTGATGGTGACCGATTTCTCTTGACGGGACAACATGTGCATCCCAAGGACAACCTGCCCCTGCGACGTGAACTTGACGGCATTACCCCCCAAATTGATGAGCACCTGCTGCAAACGCATCGCATCACCGCAGACGACAGCGGGCAATGTGGCATCAATGTCAAACAGCACCTCAATATCTTTTGATGCTACGTTGGTCGAAAGTATCGTTGAGAGGTTCCGCAAGAGCTTGTCGATCCGGAATGGTTCGCTTTCCAACGTCATCTTGCCGGCTTCGACCTTGGAGAAATCCAATATGTCGTTGAGCAGGCCCAGCAAGGATCGCGCAGCCCCATCCGTTTTTCTGGCGTAGTCGCGCTGGCGATCAGTGAGCTCGGTGCTTTGTAAAAGATCCAGCAGCCCCAATATCGCATTCATCGGGGTGCGGATCTCGTGGCTCATGTTGGCCAGAAACTGGCCCTTGCTTTGGGCCGCCGCCTCGGCCTCCTGGCGGGCCGCCAGCAATTCACGTTCGTAACGTTTGCGCTCGGTGATGTCCTGAAAAATGCCGCTGAGCTTGACGGCCTTCCCGTCTTCCATGGTGACTGTGCAGGTGGTGCGCACATCAATCAGTCGGCCCTGGGTAGTAAAGGTTTCGAGTTCGAGGTCATAGCCTTCGCCACGCGATATGGCCGACTCCAATGCCTCAGAAATAATGTGCTTTGAATCCGGCAGAAAAAGATCTACACCTGCATCGACCGTCGGGTTGAACGCATCTGGCGAGGTTTCGTGAATCCGGTAGGTTTCGTCGGTCCAGAACAGCGCTCCAGTGCGCAGATTCAACTCCCACCCTCCGACCTTTGCAACTGCCTGGGACTCCTCCAGCAGCAATTTGTTTCCGAGCAGCGCAGTTTCTGCGGTTTTACGCTCGTGCACGTCCTGCGTCGAACCGGCCAGCCGGTTGACGACTCCCCGCGCATCCAAGCCTACCTTTGCACGCACGCGGAACCAGCGATAGCCGCGGTCCTTGGTTTTGAGTTGCACTTCCATATCCATGGAACGAATGCCCGCAACCACCGCCTTGTTTTCATTGCGACTGATTTCTACAAAATCGGGATGCAGGATGGAAAGGTAGCTTTTGCGCGATGGGGGAAGCTCAGCGACGCTGTATCCCAGAATGACGTAGTAGCTTGGAGACCACCACTGCGCGTCGTCGCGCATGTCCGGCCAATCCCATAGGCCATCGTTACCGCCTTCAATGGCAAGGTTCAGCCGGACCGACGTTTCATCCAGCTTTTGCTGGGTCTGTATCCGCTGTGTAATGTCTGTCTGGATCGAAACATATTTTTCTACAACACCGTCGAAGCCAATAAAAGGCGCGACCATGGCGTCCACCCAATACAGTTGACCGTTCTTCGCGCGGTTGCAGATTTCGCCGCGCCAGGGGGTTCCCGCAGAGATGGTTCGCCACATGTCGTCCCAAAAAATTTTTGGATGGTGCCCCGAATTCACGACGCTGTGATTTTTTTCAACCAGTTCGTCACGCGTATAGCCACTGATACGCTGAAAAGATGCGTTGCAATTGGTAATAACGCCATCACGATCAACCTCGGAAACAATGGCGTGGATGTCAACCGTGTCAGCCAGTGCGCTGGCCTGCTGCAGGGCCGACTCGAGCTTCAATTGCGTGACCCTGGCCTTCTGGACCGCATCATCATGTGCGGCAATAACGGCTTGATTGCGTTCTGCTCCCAGAATTTTTCGGGCTTCCAAAGCCTGGGAGGCAGCCACACCCAAATTCTGCAAAATCTCCCGCTGCATTGCCGTGAGCTTTTTGGGCTCGCGATCGATCACGCAAAGGGTGCCGACCCTTGCACCATTGGCCAGCGTGATGGGCGTACCTGCATAAAAGCGGATATCGGGAGCGTTCTGTACCAAAGGGCCGCCAGAAAAACGGGCGTCCCGGAGCGCATCTTCCACTTCAAAAATCTGATCGTCCAGAATGGCGTGGGCACAGAAGGCCACATCTCTGGGCGTCTGGGTCGCACCCAGACCCACATCGGCCTTGAACCATTGCCGGTCTGCATCGACCAGACTGATCAGGGAAATGGGCACGCCGCACACCATGGACGCCACTTTGACGAGCGCGTCAAATTCCGCTTCGGGCGCGGTATCCAGTACGTTCAGATCGCG
This sequence comes from Rhodoferax sp., assembly GCA_043782015.1. Classification (GTDB taxonomy): domain Bacteria; phylum Pseudomonadota; class Gammaproteobacteria; order Burkholderiales; family Burkholderiaceae_C; genus Allorhodoferax. Next base: position 4,722 of record JAYWAV010000193.1, read on the forward strand.
CAGCGATTGCAGCCGCCAGGCCTCATTGTCTGGAATCGCTGCGGGTGTGTAAGACAGTTTCAATTTGGTCCTGTTCAACAATCCTGAGTGGGGTTGCGGATAGATTTTGATTGCATTCGGTCACCTCTGTCCAGTGCCGGTCCATTCGAACACTTTGAAAATCGACCGATACATGGGTGACA
>JAYWAV010000194.1:0-4899 GCA_043782015.1 Rhodoferax sp.
GGCCGATAGTGCTCGCCAACAGTGCGGAGATAGCTATCGAAATCGTAGCAGGCCGGGACGCCAGCGCCAACTTTGACATGCAGAGCCTGGCCTCGCTGATGCACGGCGACCGCATTGTGGTGACCCGCTCGGAGCATCAAGTTCGCTTTCTGCACCCCAAGGGCTGGACCTACTTCGACACGCTGCGGCAGAAGATGCACTGGAATGAGGGAGTGGCCTAACAAATGTCCTTGAAGCGAATAGTCCTACGAGACTTCGTGATCGTCAGCGAGTTGGAGCTTGATCTGGCGTCTGGTTTCTCCGTGTTGACCGGGGAAACCGGCGCTGGAAAATCCATCCTGATTGACGCGCTGCAGCTGGTGACCGGCGCCCGCGCCGACACGGGAGTGATCCGAGAAGGCGCGGCGCGCACCGACGTCAGCGCCGAATTCGATGCGACGCCAGCGGTGCAAGCCTTGCTGGAGGAAGCCGGGTTTGAGCAGGAAGACACGCTGCTGCTGCGCCGCACGGTGGACACGCAAGGCAAGAGCCGCGCCTGGGTCAATGGCAGCCCGGCCACTGCGCAGCAATTGCGCGCTCTGGGCGAGCAGTTGTTGGACATCCACGGCCAACACGCCTGGCAAAGCCTGACGCGGCCCGACGCCGTACGCGGCCTGCTGGATGCTTACGCCAAAGTGGAAACCCAATCGTTGTCCAGATTGTGGACCGGCTGGCGCCACACCCAAAGCGCACTCGCCAAGGCCATGGAAGCACAGGATTCGTTGCAACGCGAGCGCGAGAGGTTGGCCTGGCAAATTGGCGAGGTCGACAAGCTGTCTCCGCAAGACAATGAATGGGAGGAACTGCATACCTCGCACAGCCGCTTGGCCAATGGACAGGCCTTGCTGGATGCGGCACAAGGTGCGGTCAACCTGCTGGAAGACGAACGCCCCAATGCCTTGCAACCGCTACACGCGGCGCTGCAACTGTTGCAGGCGCAAGCCCATCTGGAAGCCGACTTCAAAGACGCCATCGAGGTGCTGAACTCCAGCGTGGCGCAAATTGAAGACGCCGTGCACACGCTGCGCGGCTACGCCCGCCGCACCGAGCTGGACCCGGACCGTCTGGCCGAACTGGACGAGCGCATGGCGCTGTGGGTGAGCCTGGCGCGCCGCTACAAGCGCCCGCCCGAAGAGCTGCCTGCACTGTTGTCGCAATGGCGTGAAGAATTGATCCAACTGGATGCCGCTGCGGACCTCGATGGCTTGCAGGCCGCCGAGAAGAAGGCGCACGCCGCGTATCTGGCAGAAGCCAAGTCCATCTCCAAACAACGTACCAAGGCCGCACCACTGCTGGCGCAAAGCATCACGCAGGCGATGCAAGGCTTGGGCATGCAAGGCGGGCAGTTTCAAGTAACACTGGAAACCTGCCAGGCTGCTGCCTATGGCACCGAGGATGCTACATTTTTAGTAGCGGGGCACGCAGGCAGTACGCCGCGTCCAGTCGGAAAAGTGGCGTCTGGCGGAGAGCTCTCGCGCATGGCGCTGGCGATTGCGGTAACCACCAGCCAGTTGGGTACCGCGCAGACGCTGATCTTTGATGAAGTGGATTCTGGCGTGGGCGGTGCGGTCGCAGAGACGGTGGGCCGACTGATGAAGCAGTTGGGCACGGACCGCCAGGTACTGGCAGTGACCCACTTGCCCCAGGTCGCGGCTTGCGCAGACCACCATCTGGTCGTCTCCAAACAGCAGCAAGGCGCCGTCACACTCAGTACGGTTGCCGCAGTCAAAGGCGAGCAACGTGTGGGCGAGATTGCCCGCATGCTGGGTGGCGAAAAGCTCTCCAGTACGACCCTGGCGCACGCCAAAGAAATGCTGCAATCCGGCATATGACGCACGCCGCGAGACCCATGGAAATCGTGCTGATCACTGGCATGTCGGGCTCGGGTAAATCGGTGGCGCTGCATGCGCTGGAAGACGCTGGCTATTTCTGCGTCGACAACCTGCCGCCCGAGTTGCTGCTGCCGTTTGTGGAGCTGGAGCAAAAGCACCAGGCGCACCGGCTGGCCATCGCCATCGATGTGCGCAGCGCGACGTCGCTGCCGCAGGTCCCCAAACAGCTTGACGCATTGCGCGCTCTGGGACTGGTCGTCAAGCCTCTGTTTCTGGACGCCAATACCGACACGCTGGTGCGTCGCTATTCCGAAACCCGGCGCAAACATCCACTGTCACAAACCGACCCCGGCCGCGCCGAGCAGGACGAGCGCCGCGCGTTGGTCGATGCGATCGAGCTGGAGCGCGAACTGCTGGCCGCGTTGCGGGAGCAAGCCCATGTGATCGACTCCAGCATCATCCGACCCGCGCAGTTGCAGGCGTATGTCAAATCATTGATCTCTGCACCTGGTGGTGAACAGTTGACGCTGGTGTTTGAGTCATTTGCATTCAAACGCGGCGTGCCAACCGATGCGGACTACATGTTCGACGTGCGCATGCTGCCCAACCCGCATTACGACCCAGAGCTGAAGCACCTGACCGGCAAGGACCAGCCCGTCATTGACTATCTGCAAGCGCAGGAAGATGTGGACCGCATGTTGCAACAAATCGCCAGCTTTCTCGATAACTGGCTGGACGCATTGGCGCGCGACCACCGCAGCTATGTGACGGTGGCGATTGGCTGTACCGGAGGCCAGCATCGCTCGGTCTATTTGGTGGAGAAACTGGCGCAGCGCTTTGCGGGCGATTGGGTCACGCTGAAGCGTCACCGCGAGATCGACGCGCTGTCATAGCCAGGTTGTGTAACTGCCTTGGTTGGCGCTGCCGGGTAAGGGGGACTATTCGGGGCCGATATGTGCGCGTTTGGCACTCGGGAGGCCCCCAGGCATTCCCCACCCCGGCAGGACACATGCCAGAGGCTCAGGAAATTTCTTGCCCCAACAACTTACGAATCGGCGCAGGCAGCCCGGCAGCCGCCCATTCAGTTGGAGAAAACCACGCACCCGCTCCTAAATCAATAGCAGCTTGCGCAATATCCATGCGCCATGGATGCAGAAAAAGGTCTTTATGTGTGAGTACATGCGTGAACACCGGCTGCATCTGCAGGCGCCGCTGCAACGCGCGCGGCACCACGGCGCGCAAGGCATCTTCACTGTCAAACAGCGGAAAACACTGCAGCCCGGCCCAGACACCGGGCACCGGGCGGCGCGACAGCCAGACGGCGCCACTCGCGTCTTGCAGCCACAACAGCCAGATCGACTGGCTGCTGCGCTTGAGTTTGCGGGTACGCACCGGGTAGCGTTCCGGGTTACCTGCCGCCCTCGCCACGCAAAAGTCGGATACCGGACAAACCAGGCAGTTTGGCTTTTTGGGCAGGCATACGGTAGCCCCCAAATCCATCACGCCCTGCGTGTACCGTGGCATTGATGCAGCCAGGTTTTTGACCGGCAGCAACTCTTCTGCAGCGGCCCACAACGCGCGCTCGTTGGCAGTGCTTGCCAAATCCGCGTCAAACGCCAGCACACGGCTGATGACGCGCTTCACATTGGCATCCAGAATCGCCACACGTTCGCCAAAACATAAAGAGGAAATCGCCGCTGCGGTGGAGCGGCCGATGCCCGGCAGTGTGGCCAGCGTGAGTGCGTCGCGTGGGAAGCTGCCGCCCTGCAGTTCCATGACTTGCTGCGCGCAACGGTGCAGGTTTCGGGCACGGCTGTAGTAGCCCAGCCCGCTCCACAAACCCAGCACCTCATCTTCGGAGGCCTTTGCCAGACTTGCCACGTCCGGGAAGCGCTCTACAAAGCGGGCGAAGTAGCCTTTGACGGTGACCACCTGGGTTTGCTGCAACATGATCTCGGACAGCCAGACACGGTAGGGGTCCTGGGTGTTCTGCCAGGGCAGATCGTTGCGGCCATAGGACTTTTGCCACTTCACCACCGCAGCAGCGAAGTCACCTGCAGTGCGCTGCACTTAGGTCACGCTCAGGCCACACATCAGGCGATAGCGACGTCGACTTCTGACTCGGCCGCAGGTTCCCGCACGGCGATGAGGTAAGAAGTGAGCTCTGCGAGTTTGATGTCCAGCTGGTTCAGCGCGTTGCTTTGGGACTCGATTTCCCCAATGCGCTCATCCAGGCCACCCGCGGCCTGCTGGATGCGATCAATCGCTTCAATGCGGCGGGCGAAATTGCGGCGGCGTTCGCGCAGTTGCGCGTCCAGCTGCGCTGCGGCGGATTTGCTCCACATCTCGACATCGGCCAGCGCCGTTTCGTGGATGCTGCGCAGGCGCGTGGACAAAGCCCGCACCAGGCGATCGGAAAACTCAGGTTGCGCCAGCTTGAAGGCATTGCTGATGCCCAGGTACTGCAGATGGCTGCGCTCCACCGTGTTCAGCTCCCGCAGGTAACCGTCCATTTGCGGTTCGCTCGGCGGCTGCAAGGAGAAACCAAACTCTGTGTTGAGCTGGCGGAAGGTCGCGGCCAACATGGTCTGGATATCCCCGCACAGCGTTTGCACCTGGTTCAGGTTGGCGCGCAGGCGGTCAAAGGTCTCCCCGTAGGCGCGCTTGACGCCCAGCTTCAAGCCCTTTTGCATCAGCGCGCCGTTGAGCTGCGCCATTTCAGCCTTCAGCGCCTTGGAGCCCAGAACGCTGAACACTTCGCGCAGCAGCTTGAGGTGCACCGAGCGCACGGCGTGGATCTTGGCGCCGCCCACATCGAACTCGCCTTGTTCCTGCGAAATGCGGGAACGCATGTGCTTGATGACGCTGGCGTTTTTGCCCTGCAGGCCCTTGAGCTCTATCATCTGCTCGGTCAAATCGCGCTTGCGGATGTTGATCACGCGACCGGTTTCGGCACGCAGCTCAGTGATGCCGCCGACCATAGCCCGCGCCAAAATCTTCTGGCGCGCGCCCATCATGCCGCGCCCCA
>JAYWAV010000195.1:0-4865 GCA_043782015.1 Rhodoferax sp.
TCCAGCGTGGCGTCGGCGTGTTCCACATGCTGGCCGCAGACCCAGCAAGGCACCTGGCCGTGCATCTGGCGGGCCACCGTCTTGTAAATCTTGTCGCGCGTGTAGGCGGGTTTGCTCATGGTTCGGAGCGACTTCAGGCGAAATGGTCGAACGAGCCAAAGGTATTGGCGACCGGCGCACCCTGGATATCCACCAGCCGCAGGCCGCGTGCGGCGTCCATGTGGCCAATGCGGGTGACGGCTACATCCGCAGCAAGTGCCGCCGCCTGCACCGCAGCGCTTGCGGATGGCGGCGCGGTGAACACCAGCTCGTAGTCGTCGCCACCACTGAGTACGTATTCCAGCGCCAGCGCAGGATTGATTTGGGCATCAAATAGGCCTGTAGCGCCCGCAGGATTTGCGCAAGCAGCTATCAAGTTAATAGCAACCGAGGTGTCGATCGTGGCGCCCACGCCCGAGCGCCGCAGGATATGGCCCAGGTCACCGAGCAGTCCATCGCTGATGTCGGCGGCTGCGCTGGCAATGCCGCGCAACGCCATGCCCAAGGCAACCCGTGGCGTCGGCGTTTCCATGCGCAGGCGCGCATTCGCGAACACCGCGTCGGACAGCACCACCGTTTTCCTGAAATGCTCCAGCGCCAGCCGCGCATCGCCTACCGTGCCGCTGACATACAAGTCGTCGCCGGGTTTCGCGCCGCTGCGCAGCAGCGCCTGGCTGTGCCCGTCGACCACCGGCACTTCGCCAAACACGGTGATGCAGATGTTCAGCGGGCCTTTGGTGGTGTCGCCGCCGATCAGCTCGCAATCGTGGGCATCGGCCAGCGCCCACAGGCCTTGTGAAAATGGCTCCAGCCAGGCCGGGTCTGCTTCGGGCAATGCCAGCGCCAGCGTAAAGGCGATCGGCTTGGCGCCGCAGGCAGCCAAGTCGCTGAGATTAACCGCCAGCGCCTTGTGGCCGAGCTTGCGCGGGTCCACATCGGGGAAGAAATGGCGACCGCTGACCAGCATGTCGGAAGACACAGCCAGTTGGGTACCGGGCTTTAGTTGCAATAGCGCGCAGTCATCGCCTACGCCCAGCGCAGCGCGGCTTGGCGTGCGGGTGAAAAACCGCTGGATCAGCTCAAACTCACCAATCTGGCTCACGCGTTACGCCTCGTCTCGGGCGGGCCAGAAGAAGGACAGGGGTTTGGTGCGCAGCCGCAGCCAGATCGCCCGGCGGATGCTGGCACGGCCTACGCCGGTCACGTTATGGGCCTGCAAGGCCACACGGAATGCCAGATAAAAACTCACGCCCAGATTCAGCGCACCGATGAACGGAATGCTCGCTGCCGCCCACCACACCGCGGGCAGGTGCACGGCGTCCCAGCCAAGTGAGGCACACGCTGCGGCGAGCTGGCCGGTGGACAGCGTGACATGGCGTACATCCAGCCCGATGCCCAAAAAGGCAAGAATCGCCGGAACCAGTCCCAGCATGAAGCCCAACGAAATATTGGAAGCGAAACCGGAGATGTTGTGGCGCAGAAAGTGCGCCCAGCGGTCCGCGCGTGCCGCGCCCAGCAATTGCGTAAAGCGCGGGTTGTAGCGTAGCGCCGAGTCCAGCCGGTGCAGCACAAACCAGTTCTCTACCCAGCCCGCAATGATGCTGCTGGCAAACAGCAAAACACCGGTAAACGCGGCAAACAACAGACAGGGCCCCAACAGCGTCAGCGACTGCAATACGTGGTGCGCCTTGTCGGCATCAATCATCGGCGCGCCGGTGATTGCCTGCCAGATCAAGGACAGCAATACCGCCACCGGGAACACCGCCACCACATTGCCCAGCACCGCCGCGACTTGTGAGCGCACCAGGTGGGAGACCTCGACCACAAAGCCGTCCACCGCCGTGGGATCTCCCAGATCCCTGAGCTTGGCCGCCATGGCGGGCGCCGTCATCGCCGGTTGCTTGGTGGCCAGTGTGAAATGCAGCAGCTGGATCAGCACAAAGCTGGCGGCGTACATCAGGCCAGACCAGAAGCCAAACCAGAACGCGGCCAGGCCCAGCGCCGTCAGCGCGAATTTGAGCGCCACCGTGAAGGCGGTCAATACGCCGCCCCCAGCCGCATTGCCCAACATGCCGCGGTACTCCGCGCGGCTGCGGGTGATGTAGTGTTCGCCGGTCTCCGAGCTGCGTTCCGCCACTTTCGCGGCGAGCAGCGAGGAGCTGCTGGAAATCAGCGCACCTATGCTGCTGCGGTCTTGGCCCACGCCGACCAGTTGCGAGAGCAGGCGTGCCGTGTACTTGTGGTCCGCGTCGTTCAGCAAACAGTCCAGCAAGATCCGGATGCGCAGCACCCGCTCGCGCAATTGGCGCAGCCTAAACACCAGGTCGACCGAAATGCCGTGGGTGTCCAGATGCGTGTAGACCGTGGCCGCGCAATGGCGGCAGGCTTCCAGTTGTGCCTTGAAGCGCTGGGCGGCCTCCTCCACCTCCACGCCGATGAGCCAGGCGTTGCGCACGGCATCCCAACTGGCAGAAAGGTCATAAAACGGGCTGGCGTCCTGTTCCGGCGCGGTCATGCGCAAGCGGATTTCCGGCGAAAACCCGGCCGCGCGAACCTGGGCTGTACAGAAGGTCAGGGCGTCCAGCAGCGTGCATTGCCAGTAGCTCAAATGTGGGGTTTGCTGCGCATGGTGCCCATGGGCCGGTGCGTTCAGCAGCGTAGCCAGCCGCGCCAGCGTGGCCTCGGGCAGTGCTGCGATCCACTGCGCATCGAGCGTGGTGGGCAAGGCCAACGCGAACAACTCTGACGCGTCCGAGGTTTCTGGCGACGAGGGCAGCAGCTTGTGGTGCAGCCGCTGGATCAGCTCCGAGACGAAAGCGTTGCGCGATGCAAATCCGAAATCTGCCAGCAGCGTGCTGCCGTCTACCGTGGTGGTGATGGTGCGCCACCAGGCGCGCAATTGCAGTGCCCGCTCGGGCTGGGTATCCAGCGCGTCCAGCAGATTTTCGATCCGGGTGACGCAGGTCATGGCATCGTCTTCGTCGCCACGGATCCAGTCGAACAGCGCCAGCAGTGCCAAATGCCTTTGCACCAACGGTGCCTGCGCGTTCAGTGCGCTCAGCAAGCCGTCGCCGGCGGGGTTGGTATCGGGGCGCGAAGTGAGGTCTTGCATCAATGCAACGTCCGTGAACCGTCGGCACCGCCGCTCAGTGCATCGAGCACGAACATGGGTACGTCGGCGTCAAATTTCTCACCATCTTCGGCGACGCAGAAGAAAATGCCGTGCATGGTGCCGGTGGGTGTGCGCAGTCGGGTGCCGCTGGTGTACTCGAACGCCTGGCCGGGTTTCAGAAACGGCTGCTGGCCGATCACGCCCAGACCCTTGACCTTTTCGGTCAGGCCGTTGGAGTCGTTGACGCTCCAGCTGCGTGAGATCAGTTGGGCCGGCACTTCGCCGGTGTTGGTGATCGTGATGGTGTACGCAAAGACATAGCTGTCTTCCTCCGGCGCCGATTGCTCGGGAAGGAATTGGGGGTGTACATCCACCGTAAATTGGTACTTTGCCATGGGGGGAGTGTAGCCCCCACGCTCCGCCGTTTCACGGGTCGCTGCCCCCCAAAGGAGGCCAATTCCCCTTGGGGCGGCCCGGCGGGGAATTGCGGTTGCGCCCAGTAGCGCTGTGGCGTGGAGCCCGTCGAAGATTAAACTTCGCCCATGACCTACCGTATTGCCCCCTCCATCCTTTCCGCCGACTTTGCCCGCTTGGGTGAAGAGGTCAAAAACGTGATCGCAGCCGGTGCCGACTGGATTCATTTCGACGTGATGGACAACCATTACGTGCCCAACCTGACTTTCGGCCCGATGATTTGCAGCGCCTTGAAGCCCCATGCCAAGACGGCTGCAGGCGTGGCGGTACCGATCGACGTGCACCTGATGATTTCACCGGTGGACGCGCTGGCGGCGCAGTTTGCCGATGCGGGCGCCGATCTGATCAGCTTCCACCCGGATGCGTCCAGCCACGTGCACCGCAGCATTCAGGCGATTAAGGCCAAGGGCGTCAAGGCGGGCCTCACCTTCAACCCCGCCGAGCCGCTGGATGTGCTGGACTGGGTGATTGACGACATCGATCTGGTACTGATCATGAGCGTAAACCCCGGCTTTGGCGGCCAGAGCTTCATCGACTCGGCGCTGCGCAAGATCGAGAATGTGCGCAAACGCATCGACGCGTCGGGCAAGGATATTCGCCTGGAAGTAGACGGTGGCATCAAGACCGACAACATCCGTCGCGTGGCCGATGCCGGGGCGGATACGTTTGTGGCTGGAAGTGCGATTTTTGGCAAGCCGGATTACAAGAGCGTCGTGGACGCTATGCGAGCTGCGCTGGGCTGATTTCTACTAACCGAGGGCGCAGTCGGGCTATGGGTTTTGGCCGATTTCATTTGCCTTCAGCAAATCATGAGGCCAAGGCCCATACCCTGGCAACGCCCGAGCGAGCGAAATGTCTCAAACCCCTTTAGGCAAACGCCGCAAAAAGCGGAACGCAAAGCAACTGCCCTGACCTGGCGTGGAGCTGGCGGTCAGTGTGCCACTGAGCACCGTGTTGGCAATGCGGTGGGACACGGATAGCCCCAGACCCGAACCACCTTGCCCCAGGCGGGTGGTGAAAAACGGGTCAAACGCATGCTTCAAGGTGTGTTCGTCCATGCCCTCGCCGTTGTCGTGTACCTGCATTACCACCCAATCACCTTCCGTATGGGCCGCGATGGCAATCGTGCCGGAACCGGTTTCGCCAAATGCATGGGTCAGTGCGTTCTGGATCAGGTTGGTCACGACTTGCCCAACCGGGCCAGGAAAGCTGTCGCAACGGATGCCATCAGGAATGTCCA
>JAYWAV010000196.1:0-4864 GCA_043782015.1 Rhodoferax sp.
GTCGGCAAGAAGCAAAAAAGCAACACATTCCCCGCTCTCCAGCTAGACACTAGCTTTACCTAGGGTTACTCCTAAGTTGACACTTGAAACCGTTTTCAACGATCATGAAAGCGCTTTCAAAATATTCAAAAGCCACGAATTCCCGAAAACAAATGGAGATCAACAATGTCATTACCCAATGAGTCAAAACTATTCAGGAACAGCCGAGCCAAGAGTTTCGCTGTACGGCCGGTTGCAACAGCATGTGCAGTTCTCATACTTTCGAGTGGAAACACGTTTGCTCAAACAGCCTCTGTGGAACTTGGCACAGTTGCGGTAACCGGCATTCGCAAGAGTCTGGAAGACTCCGTCAACATCAAGCGTACGTCGGACTCTATTGTGGAAGCCGTGTCGGCTGAAGACTTGGGTAAGCTGCCGGACTCCAGCATTGCCGAGTCGCTGGCGCGCCTGCCTGGCGTGACCGGCCAGCGCGGGCCCGATGGCCGCGTCAACGTCATATCCATCCGCGGCCTGTCGCCCGAGTTCGCCGGTTCGCTGCTTAACGGCCGCGAGATCGTCAGCTCCAACGACACCCGCACCGTCGAATACGACCAGTTCCCGTCAGAGCTGATTGGCTCCGCTGTGGTCTACAAGACGCCCGATGGCACGCTGATCGGACAGGGCTTGTCGGGTACCGTGGACCTGCGCGCGCGTCGTCCATTGGACACCAAGGGCCGCGAAATCGCCGTCAACCTGCGTGGCCAGACCAACTCCAATGGCGAGCTGGTCAAGGGCGCAGCCAACCCGCTGGGCTCGCGTTTCAGCGTCTCGTATGTGGACCAGTTTGCTGACAACACGTTTGGTGTGGCAGTGGGCTTTGCGCGGCTGAGCAACTCGACCCAGATAAAGCAGACCGAGCTGGTCGAGTACGGCGATTACACGCCATTCGGACTGCCGCTGACCGGCAATGCGATGGCCGCCTACGGTGGCAACCAGGCGCTGCTGCCGATGTTCTGGACGGCCACATCTTCCAGCAAGCAAAACACCCGCGACGGCTTGATGGCGGTGCTGGAATTCAAGCCCAATGCCGACCTGCATTCGACGGTGGATCTGTACTTCTCCAAATTCAACACCCACGAAGTTGGTGCCAAATTCCTCAGCAGTATGTTCGCAGACTGGGGCGCTGTCTACGGAGCCGGTGCATCGGTCCCAAATCTGACCAACATTGGCCTGACCCAGCAAGGCAACAATACCTTTGCTACGAGCGCCACTGCCTCGATGTTCCCGGTCACCACCGGCAACTTTGACACCACCCGTAGCGACAACATCAGTGCGCTGGGCTGGAACACTGAGCTCAAGTTGAGCGACAAGTGGAAGGGCATAGCTGATCTCAGCTTTTCCCGGGACGTACGCCGCGAGACCTACATGGAGGCCTATGCCGCGCCCTACAACCACGCTACCAGTGCGTGGCAGTACGGCGCATTCAACTGGAATGTGCCGATCAACGGCAATGCCCAGACCTTCACACCTGTACAAAACGGCTTCCTCGCAAATGCCAGCAATATGGCCTTTGGTGACTTGCCCGGCTTTGACTTTGTACCCGGCAACCCGCGCTGGATCGGTGCCATCCGCACGCCGGAAATCAAGGACGAAATCAAGTCGCTCCGGCTATCCGCCAAACACGAGATGGACGGCTTCTTCAGCAGCTTTACAGGCGGGTTAAATTACTCGCAGCGCGACAAGGACGTCGCTAAAAACGAGTCGCGTATCCTGATGCCCAGCGTCAACGGTGTCGTCGATCGCCGCATTCCCAGCTCTGTCGTGGGTACCCCGACCGACATGTCGTGGGCTGGCATTCCGCAAATCGTGCGCATAGACGTGCCAGCACTGGTGGCCAGCGGGGCCTATGGTCTGGAAGACGGACAGTTCTCCAAGAAGGTCGGCAACGATTCAGGCGTGCACGAAAAAGTACTGACCACCTTCGTCAAGTTCGACATCGAAAGCGCTATCGGCGGCGTGCCGATTCGCGGCAACATGGGTCTGCAGGCGATTCAGACCCAGCAGAACTCGGACGGATGGGAGTACCGCGGCAACGATGACCATCCGGACATCAGCCTGTTGTTCAAACGTACCGGCGGCGCCAGCTACACCGACTACTTGCCAAGCCTGAATCTGGTGGCGGACTTGCAAAACAACTGGATTGGCCGCGTCGGCTTGGCCAAAACCTTGGCCCGCCCCAATATCATCGCAATGCGCGCTGGCACTTCCACCCCTACTGTGGTGCAAGACCAGGCTGGTACGCCGCATGCAGGCGAGTGGAGCATGGCCTACTCTGGCAATCCGGAGTTGGAGCCATGGCGCGCTACTTCGCTGGACTTGTCACTGGAAAAGTACTTCGGCAAGCGCAGTTACATCTCGGTGGCCGCGTTCCGCAAGGACTTGCAAAACTACGTTTACGACCTGGTCAGCGCCCGTGACAACTCCGACATGCCAGCACTGAACGTGCCAGCAGGTGTCACTGTCAAGAAATTTGGCCCGGTGACCAAGCCGACCAATGGACAGGGCGGCACACTGGATGGCGTCGAGTTGTCGGCAGCGCTGGAAGGCGGCTTGATCACCCCCGCACTGGATGGTTTTGGCATCGTCGCCAGCGCCTCCAAGCTGGCCAGCCATTTGGTGGACATCAACGGCCAGGACGTGGTGCTCGATGGACTCTCAGGTACCTCGGCCAGCGTGACCTTCTACTACGAAAACCGCGGCTTCTCGGGACGTATCAGCGAGCGCTACCGCGCGCCGTTTGAGGCCACCACTCGAGACATCTACCTGAACCCAACCAGCCGCAAGCAAGAGCTGGACCGCGTGGTGGACCTGCAGCTGGGCTACGCTGTCGAAAGCGGCGCCTACAAGGGGCTGTCGTTCGTCTTCCAGATGAACAATATCTTTGACCAGCAGACCCAAAGCAGCAAGTCCGTCGGTGCCAATGCGGCCGACACGAAGATGCTGGTTCCCAATTACATTTACTCGTTCGGTCGGGAAACGCTGATTGGTATGAACTACAAGTTCTAGTCGCCACGCGCTGCCAATGCCCTGCTGAATTTTCAGCAGGGCATTTTTTTAACAGGTTTCAACTCATATGGCCCCAGGCGTTCAAAAAATTGTAGTGGTGGGCGGTGGGACCGCCGGCTGGATGACGGCTGCTGCTTTAAGCAAGCTGCTGGCGGGGCACTGCAGCATTGAACTGGTCGAGTCCGAGGCTATTGGCACCATCGGCGTCGGCGAGGCCACCATTCCGCACATCCGTGAATTCAACGACGCGCTGGGCATTGATGAAAACGACTTCATCAAGGCAACCCACGGCAGCTTCAAGCTAGGCATCGAGTTTGTCAACTGGGGAGAGCGCGGCGAGCGCTACATCCACGGCTTTGGCCGCATGGCCCAGGGTGGCGATGGGCTGGCGTTTCACCACTTTTGGTTGCGCATGCAAAAGGCCGGCCTGGCCAAGCCGCTTGCCGCCTATTCGATCAACACTGTGGCACCGCTGCAGGCTAAGTTTTTGCGAGCCCGCGCCGACATGGCAGGATCGCCCCTGGCTGACATTGCCCACGCCTTCCATTTTGACGCTAGTTTGTACGCACAATTTTTACAGCGCTACGCACAGCAGCGCGGTGTCACCCGCCTCGAGGGCAAGATTCAGCAGGTGAAGCAGCGCAATAGCGATGGCTTCATCGAGTCGCTCAGCCTGGACAACGGGCAAGAAGTAGCTGGCGACTTCTTTATTGACTGTTCCGGCATGCACGGGCTGTTGATTGAAAAAACTCTGCATGCTGGCTATGAAGATTGGTCGCACTGGCTGCCCTGCGACCGGGCGATTGCCGTGCCCTGCGAATCAGCAGCGCCGCTCCTGCCGATGACCCGCTCGACTGCCCATACGGCTGGCTGGCAGTGGCGCATTCCACTGCAGCACCGTACTGGCAATGGGCATGTGTTCAGCAGCAGCTTCATGGGCGAAGACGAGGCCACGGCCATTCTGATGAGCAATCTGGACGGAGCGCCGAAAGCCGATCCGCGGCCAATCCGGTTTTTGACCGGGCGTCGGAAAAAATTCTGGAGTCACAACTGCGTGGCCGTGGGCCTGGCCAGCGGTTTTTTGGAGCCACTGGAGTCAACCAGCATCCATTTGGTCCAGACCGCTATCTCACGCATCGCCAGCTTCTTCCCGGCCGGAGGCTTTGACGCCGCTGACATTGACGAATACAACCGCCAGACCACCGTGGAATACGAGCACATTCGAGACTTCTTGATTGCACATTACAAAGTGACCCGTCGCTCCGATTCGGAGTTTTGGAACTACTGCGCCAACATGTCCATCCCTGATTCGCTGCGAAATCGGCTGGAGCTTTTCGCTGCCAACGGACGCATCTACCGGCAAAAGGACGAGCTGTTTGCCGAGGTCAGCTGGCTGCAGGTGTTGATCGGCCAAGGGCTTGTGCCGCGCGGTTACCACGCATTTGCCGACCTGCGGCCGCAGGCAGAAGTGGCAGCTTTTCTAGGTAACGTGGAACGAGTCATCTCCAAGTGTGTGGACACCATGCCGGCTCACGCTGACTACATCTCCCAGCACTGTGCGGCCGGGTAGGCCATACATGCCGCCATCCCATCCCAATCTGAGCCGGCGCGCACTGTTGACAGCGGCCGCGTTGGCACCTTGGCCTGTCTATGCGGGCGAGCCCATGGTGCTGACCGTTGCCGCGTTCCCGCTGGTCGATGAGATTGCCAAGGCGGCGTTGCCGGCCTGGCAGCAGTTGCATCCGGACGTAGAGGTTCGCATCGTCAGCCGGCAGTACGCTGATCACCACACGGCAATGACCACGGCGCTGTCGACCTC
>JAYWAV010000197.1:0-4849 GCA_043782015.1 Rhodoferax sp.
TAGTTCAGGTAGACCACCTCCTTGCCAGGATTGCGTTCGTTGTGCTTGGCAACCGCGTCGGTTAGCGCCAGCGCAGCGCCCGAACCATTGCCCTGCGAAATGTAGCGAAAACCTTGGTCCACGGCGGCCTTGAAGACGTTCAAAGCTTCCTGCGGTGAGCCTTTACTGTCCATGCCGACGATTTCATATTTGACGCCCGCCGAGTTGTTCTTGCCGTTCAATTGCTCGGCCAGGAACTGCCAGGTCCGAAGCTGGTTTTGACCGACGTTGCCAAACGAGCCTGACAGGCCTTCGATCATGGCAATCTTGACAGTCTCGCCAGCTTGCGCGTAGGCGGCGCTGGCGCACACCAGACAAGCGGTGGCGGCGATCAGACGAATCGTATTTTTCATTGGCTTTAGCTCCAAAGTTTTAAGGTTAAACGCACGCTGATTAGCGTACAAGGATTCGCGGCAGCAAGCGCTAGGGATTGCCCTCAGCACCTGCGCCGGCTATCGCCAGGGCGACAGCAGTCACCCGGTACTGACGGCTTCAGACGCCGGGCAGCTTGTAGTCCTTGAGCTGCTCGCGCAGACGTGTCTTGAGCATTTTTCCGGTCGCGCCCAATGGAATCGCGTCAACAAACACCACATCGTCCGGCACCTGCCATTTGGCGGTCTTGCCTTGGTAAAACGTGAGCAATTCGTCCTTCGTCAACTCGGCACCCGGCTTTTTGACCACCGCAATGATCGGGCGCTCGTCCCACTTGGGATGGGCCACGCCGATGCAGGCCGCCATGGCCACTGCAGGGTGCGCCACCGCGATGTTTTCAATCTCGATGGAGCTGATCCACTCGCCGCCGGACTTGATAACGTCCTTGCTTCGATCGGTGATCTGGAGGTAGCCGTCGGCATCGATCGTGCCCACGTCGCCCGTGGGGAACCATCCATTGACCAAGGGATTACCGCCCTCTTCCCGGTAATAGCCGCGCACCACCCAGGGCCCCTTGACGTACAGGTCACCGAAGGTTTTGCCGTCCCAGGGCAAGATTTCTCCGGCGTCGTCCAGAATTTTCATGTCCACGCCAAACACGGCGCGCCCCTGCTTCAGCCGAATTTTCGTCTTGTCGGCGTCGTTGAGCGCTATGTGCTTATTTTTAAGCGCACACACCGTTCCCAGGGGGCTCATCTCCGTCATTCCCCAGGCATGCAGCACCTCGACGTTGTAATCGTTATTGAAGGACTCGATCATGGCCGGTGGGCAAGCAGACCCGCCAATCACGGTGCGCGTCATGGTTGAGAATTTCAGCCCCAGCGGTTTCATGTAGCCCAGCAGCATTTGCCACACCGTCGGCACGCCTGCTGAAAGCGTGACTTTTTCGAGTTCCATCAGTTCGTAGATGGATTTTCCGTCCATGGCGGGTCCGGGGAACACGAGCTTGGCGCCGGTCAGGGGCGCTGCATAGGGAATGCCCCAGGCGTTGACGTGAAACATGGGCACCACGGGCAAAATCGCGTCTTTGGCCGACAGGTTCAGTGAGTCGGGCAGGGCCGCAGCCAACGCATGCAACGTGCTGGAACGGTGGCTGTAGAGCGCGGCCTTGGGGTTGCCCGTGGTGCCGCTGGTGTAGCACATGCTGGATGCGGTGTTTTCGTCGAACGACGGCCAGTCGTACACATCAGAGTGCGCGCCGATCCAGGCCTCGTAGCTGACCAAGTTGGGGATGCCTGAATCGACCGGCAGTTTGTCGGCGTCGCACAGCGCCACGAAATGCTTGATGGTGCTGCAGCGGGCATGCACGGCCTGCACCAGCGGCAGAAAGCTCAGGTCAAAACACAGGACTTGGTCTTCGGCATGGTCGGCGATCCAGGCGATCTGGTCAGGGTGAAGGCGAGGGTTGATGGTGTGCAGCACCCGGCCCGAGCCACTGACGCCGTAATACAGCTCGAAGTGGCGGTAGCCGTTCCAGGCCAGCGTGGCGACGCGGTCGCTGAATGCCAGGCCGAGCGCGTCCAGCGCATTGGCCACCCGTCGCGCGCGTTGGGCAGAGTCCTTGTAGGTGTAGCGGTGAATGTCACCCTCGACCCGGCGTGAGACGATTTCCGCGTCACCGTGGTGGCGCTCGGCAAACACGATCAAGTCCGAAATCAGCAACGGCTGGCTTTGCATTAACCCAAGCATCAAAATCTCCTGTCGTTGGCAGGGGCACTGCCGTTAAAAAACATTCGCCGCATCATGCCGCAACCCACCGCGTCGGTCACGCGGGATAGCCCGTGAATCCAGGGGGCAACGCCAGCTTTTCTGGCGAAAATCCGCCCGTCACCGACAATTTAGGCATGACCCATTCGCCACTTCCCCCAGACAGCGCAGTAACTTCCAGGCCCGACGCCGTTGTTACGACTAAGCTGCCTTTGCCGCCGCCCACTGTCGCACCGGCGTCTTTGGTGCGCTGGCGCAATCGTTTTGCGGACCTGGGCCCTGAGTTTTCCACCCGTCTGCAACCCCAGGCTTTGCCCGAACCCTACTGGATCAGCCGAAACCTCGGCATGGCGCGCGAACTGGGCCTCGACGAGGCGTGGTTCGATTCAGCGGAGGCGCTGGAAGCCTTCACCGGCAACCGGGTGCTGCCGGGCGCCGAGCCGCTGGCCAGTGTGTACAGCGGCCACCAGTTTGGCCAATGGGCAGGGCAACTTGGCGACGGGCGGGCGATCTTGCTGGGTGAGATGGTCACGCCGAACGGCAGCCAGGAAGTTCAGCTCAAGGGCGCAGGCCGCACGCCCTACTCGCGCATGGGCGACGGGCGGGCGGTGCTGCGCAGCTCGATCCGCGAATATTTGTGCTCGGAGGCCATGCACGGGCTCGGCATTCCCACCACCCGTGCCCTGTGCTTGACGGGCTCCGATGCCAAAGTGCGCCGCGAGGAGATCGAAACCGCTGCCGTCGTCACCCGCACGGCGCCCAGCTTCATTCGGTTTGGACACTTTGAGCACTTCGCCTACACCGACCAGTTGCCGCAGCTCAAAACCCTGGCCGACACGGTGATCGACAACTTCTACCCAAGCTGCCGTGATGCGTTGAACCCCTACGCCGCGCTGCTCGAAGCGGTGAGCGAAAAAACAGCGCATCTGATGGCCGCTTGGCAGGCCGTCGGCTTTTGCCATGGCGTGATGAACACCGACAACATGAGCATTCTGGGCCTGACGATCGATTACGGCCCGTTTCAGTTTCTTGACGCGTTTGACCCTGGCCATGTCTGCAACCACTCGGACGAACAGGGTCGCTACGCCTACAACAAGCAACCCAACATCGCCTACTGGAACCTGTTTTGCCTCGGCCAGGCGCTGCTGCCGCTGATGGACAACCAGGAGCAGGCGCTGGCGGCGTTGGAGTCGTATAAAACCTTCTTCCCAACGGCATTCGAGGCGCGCATGCGCGCCAAGCTCGGGCTGCTTGACCAGAACACCGACGACAAAGCCCTGATCGACAGCACCTTCAAGCTGCTGGCCAGCAACCAGGTGGACTACACGATTTTTTGGCGCCGTTTGTGCCAGTTCACGCCTGCCAGCGGGCATGAAGCGCTGCGCGACCTGTTTTTTGACCGCGAGTCGTTCAATGCCTGGGCGCTACAGTATTCAGAGCGCATCAGGCAGTTAACACCGGGGCTACGGGCTGATTTGATGCTTAAAAGCAATCCACACGTCGTTCTGCGCAACCATTTGGGTGAACAAGCCATCCGCGCGGCGAAACTAAACGACTTCTCACAGGTCAATACCTTGCTTGCCGTGCTGCAGTCCCCATTTGACAACCATGCCCAGCACAGCGCGCTGGCTGACTTTCCGCCCGATTGGGCGCAAGGCATTGAGATCAGCTGCAGTTCCTGACCCGAAAACCCACTGTTGAAAGACCCCTTCATGAGCGACATCTCCGCCCCCAAAATCCAGAAAACCGATGCCGAATGGAAAGCCGCGCTGGCCGAAAAAGGCGCTGAACCACACGCCTTCGAGATCACGCGCCACGCCGCCACCGAGCGCGCACACACCGGCAAATACGACCAGGTCTGGGCCGACGGCACCTACCACTGCGTGTGCTGCAACGCCGAGTTGTTTGACTCGTCCGCCAAATTTGACGCAGGCTGCGGCTGGCCCAGCGTTTCAAAAGAGGGGAAAGACGGCGCCATCACCGAGCACGTGGACCGCGCCCACGGCATGGTGCGCACTGAAACGGTCTGCACCAACTGCGGTGCGCACCTGGGCCACGTATTTCCGGACGGCCCGACGGACACCGGCCTGCGCTACTGCATGAATTCCGCTTCGTTGAGTTTCGAAGCCAAATAACGCGTACGACGGCCCAGTGATAATCCGCCCATGAAAATTCTGTTCGACTTTCTACCGATTGCGCTGTTTTTCGGCATGTTCAAGTACGCCGAAGGCAATAAGGACTGGGCCGCCAGCGTTGCCACGGACTGGCTGGGCTTCATGGTGTCCGGCGGCGTGGTCGCGCCTGGCGAAGCGCCGGTGCTGCTGGCCACAGTGGTGGTGATTGCGGCCACGCTGGCGCAAATCGTCTGGTTGAAGGCCCGCGGCAAAAGAGTTGACACCATGCTATGGGTCAGTTTGGCACTGGTCACTGTGCTGGGCGGCGCCACCATTTATTTCCACTCCGAGAACTTCATCAAGTGGAAGCCCACGGTGTTGTACTGGGTGATGGGCGCAGCGCTCCTCGTCGGCCAGGTCGTATTTGACAAGAACGGCATCAAGTCACTGATGGGCGCGCAGATGAAGCTGCCCGACAGCGTCTGGCGCACCGTGAATTTCAGCTGGGTTGGGTTTTTCGCAGTGATGGGCGTGGTCAATTTGTGGGTGGCGTTTAA
>JAYWAV010000198.1:0-4846 GCA_043782015.1 Rhodoferax sp.
ATGAAACTCTATCGCCTTTCGCCTTGCATTCACGCCCCGGCAGATGACACTTTGTTCACGTCTTCACCAGGAGCCCGTCGTGATACATGTGTTGCACTCGAACCAGAACCAGCCAGCCGCATCGCACCAGGCCAAACCTCGCGAGCTCGGAACGTCCGACCACGTCGAACTGGCACTTTTCATTGCTTGCCTGGCGCTTATGGCGCTGGGCGCATACGGCCCCACCGTCGTTCAGTCTAGCCACTACCACGCCTTCGCCGATCAGCGCTCGCTGCTGGACGTACCCAACATGATGGACGTGCTCAGCAACCTGGCCTTCACATGCTTTGGTGTGGTGGGCGCCTGGCGTATCCGGCTCCTGCCGCAGGGCGTGCTCAGCCCCGCGCAGACGAACCTCGCTCGCCTGTTTTTTGCGGGCTTGGTGCTGACCGCCGCCTTTTCCGGGTGGTACCACCTGCAACCGGAGGACCATGGGCTGGCCATCGACCGCTATGGCATGACCATCGCGTTTTCTGGGCTTCTGGGCCTGGCCGCCGCGACCCGCGTGGGTGATCGAGCCGGTCAGTGGTTGACACTTGCCGTCCTGCTCTTCGGCGCGTGGAGCATCCGGACCTGGTTGACCTCGACCAATGTCCTGCAATGGGCTGTCCTGCAATATGGCGGCATCGCACTGATGGCCGGACTTGCATGCCTGACACCGCGCGAAGGCGCATTGCCCGTGTCCTGGATCACCGTGATCCTTGCGTATGCACTGGCCAAGGTTTTGGAACAGTCCGACGCACAGGTGTACCACCTCACCGGCGAGCTGGTGTCCGGCCACACCCTCAAACACATCGTGGCCAGCTTCGCAGCGCTGCCGGTCGTCGCTGCCATCTCCCGCGCCAGCCACCCCCTAGAATCTTCAGCACGTTGCGCCGCCATTTCGGCCAAGCGCTGAGGGCTGGACTTTCATCTCACCACGAAAGGAGCTTTTACATGAATGCCCCAGCCATCGCCCAGGCCGTTGATGTCCCACCCTTGGAACATCCAAACCAGTTTTCTTTGCTCAAACAGAGACGTTTTGCGCCGTTTTTCTGGACCCAGTTCTCGGGTGCAGCCAACGACAACTTGTTCAAGTTCGCGTTGACCGTGATGGTCACCTACCAGCTCTCCGTGGGCTGGCTGCCACCGGCGATGGCCGGCCTGGTGATTGGCGCCTTGTTCATCCTGCCGTTCCTGTTATTCAGCGCGACCAGCGGCCAGCTGACCGACAAGTACGACAAGACCCGGATGATCCGCTTCGTCAAGAACCTTGAGATCGTGATCATGCTGGTTGCCGCCTATGGCTTCCTGAACCACGACGTGGTCGTCTTGCTGGGTTGCGTCTTTCTGATGGGCCTGCACTCCACACTGTTCGGCCCGGTCAAGTTTGCCCTGATGCCTCAGGTGCTCAACGAGCGCGAACTGACCGGCGGCAACGGCATAGTGGAAATGGGCACCTTCGTCGCGATCCTGCTGGGTAACCTGGCCGGCGGCCTGATCGTGGCGATTCCCGAGATCGGGCACCAGAGTGTCGCCGTGGCCTGCGTGGCGGCGGCAGTGATCGGCCGCCTGATCGCGCAGTTCATCCCGCCGGCACCAGCCACGGACCCTGGATTGAAGATCAACTGGAACCCGATCACCGAGACTCTGCGCAATCTCAAACTGGCGCGCGGCAACCTGGTGGTGTTTCGCTCCCTGCTGGGCATCAGCTGGATGTGGTTCTTCGGTGCGGTCTTCCTGAGCCAGTTTCCGAGCTTTGCCAAGGAAGTGCTGCACGGCAATGAACAGGTGGCCTCCCTCATGCTGGTAATCTTTTCGATCGGCATCGGCACCGGCTCCCTGCTGTGTGAAGTCCTGAGCCGTCGTCACGTGGAAATCGGCCTCGTGCCCTTCGGCGCCATTGGCATGAGTGTCTTTGCCATCGACCTGTACTTCGCCTCCAATGGGCTGCCGGCCTCCGAGATCATGGGCCTGGCCGCCTTCATGGCGGAAAAGGCAAACTGGCGCGTGATGGCCGACCTGGCACTGCTCAGCCTGTTTGCCGGCCTGTACAGCGTGCCTATGTACGCACTGATCCAGATCCGCAGCCAGCCGACACACAGGGCCCGCATCATTGCCGCCAACAACATCCTGAACGCTCTGTTCATGATCGCTAGTTCGCTCAGCGCCGGTGCGTTGTTGTCCACAGGCTTCACCATCCCGCAGATCTTCCTGTTCGTGGGACTGGCAAACGCAGTGGTCGCCTTCTACATCTTCCTGCTGGTGCCGGAGTACCTGCTGCGCTTCGTCGCCTGGATCATCACGCGCTGCGTCTACCGCTTCAAGGTCACCGGCGAAGACAACATCCCGACCACCGGAGCCGCCATCCTGGCCTGCAACCATGTGAGTTTCATCGATGCGGTCTTGCTGCTGGCCGCCAGTCCGCGTCCAATCTACTTCGTCATGGACCACCGCATCTCCAAGATCCCGGTGCTCGGAGCGTTGTTCAAATTGGCCAAAGCCATTCCCATCGCGCCGCGTGCCGAAGACCCAAAGACCTAGGAGGCGGCGCTCGTCGCCGCGCAAAAGGTGCTCAAGGAAGGCGACTTGTTGGCCATCTTCCCGGAAGGCGGACTGACGCTGGACGGCAAGCTGCAGGAATTCAAAGGGGGCATCATGAGGATTCTCGAGCGCGAACCGGTGCCCGTGATCCCGATGGCCCTGACCAATCTGTGGGGCTCGTACTTCAGCCGCGTCGAGCAGGGTGATGCCATGGCTCGGCCGTTCCGGCGCGGCATGTTCAGCCGGGTCGGGCTCCAGGTCGGAACCCAACTCCCCGCCCATGAAGTGCGCCCCGACGTGTTGCACGGACACGTTGCCAGGCTGCTGGCAAGGGCCTGAACGTCAGCTGCCAGAACGTCCCGCTGAACTTGTCGGAGAGACCGTTCGAAGCGCACCGAGTTTAGTAGGCAAATCGCGTTGATCGACGCTATCGTCGCTGTGCATTTGGCGGGCGACTACTTGCGGCTGTAGGTGCTGTCGTGATCGGGGGCAATTGTCAGAAAGCGTATGTAGTCGCCATCTCGAACGGCGGTGCAGCGCCGAGACCGTGTGATGCGAAGCGAGTAGATGGCATCGATCCCCAAGGGCGGCTTGACGCTCACGATCTTTTCCCATTTCAGCCCATTGTCCTGGTAGATCTGCACCCAAGTCAGCTGGCGGATCTTTTTGAGCGTGTCAAGGACGGCGTGGCGGTCCGGCTTCTGGAGCTGGAACAGATGTTCCTGAAAAACCGGGTTGTTCAGGTCCAGGCGCACGAGGGCGTCATTTGCCGCCATCAGCGTGACTTGCCCCGCGCTGCGGCTTTGAGAACCGCATCCGTCTTTGCATCAGAAGCGGGTTGCTGCCCAGACCAGGCCACAGCCCGCGCCAGATCGGCGGCAGCCTGAGGCTCGTGCAGCCAGCGTTCATTGTCGGGAATGACGGTGGCGGTGCGGATCAGCCACACGCCGGTTTCCTGCTCTTCGATCAAAACCTGCCGACCAGCAAACTGCTTGCCAAGCGAGATCTGCCCGTTGGCTCCAACAACTTTGACGCTTGAAGCATGGGTAGCACCCGTCATCATGAATCCTTCCGTGCATTACCAAAATAGTGCTGCACCAAATTGTACATCCTCCGCTCCCCTGACCAGCGTTGCAGCAACCGGCAGAGAACACCAATGAACAAGAAAAAGTATCACTATTCAGTACCCAAAGACGTGCATGGCGGCACTTGGTACTGACTCGTGGATTTCCGATGCAAGCGGCCGGAGACTTCGTCCGTCACCTGTTCACCCCCACCGGAGATCACGATGCACCCACAGACCCTCGACACCCACAGCGCACAGCAACCGGAAACCCGGCAATCGCAACCGGCCAAGCCCGCAAAAAACGCGATCAGGCTCATCCTGTCCTGCACTGTGTTTCTGGCCATTGGCTTCACCACCTGGACCATGCTGCAAGCGCAGTACAGCGAATCGTTCAGCCAGTTCCCAGCCTGCCACACCGTCGCTCTCGACCGCGTGGCCTGAGCGACCCCAGCAGCAACAGGCTTGTTCGAAATGTCGAGAACCGAACCCAGGCTTCGCGCATTGCGCCACCACAGGTCTGCCAGGAGCAGGTCCCCGACCGCCGGAAAACGTTGCCGATGCCTGGAAGTCTAGAGTCTCCATGTTGCCCCCGGACCGCCTTCGGCGGCCGGCGAATTCAAACATCCTTTCCCAAAGGAGCAACCAATCATGCAAATCACGATCTTCGCTGTCTTCGCCTTCTGCTCCTTGCTGGAGCGCAGTGTTCCTGGCTGGCAATTACCCAAAGGTGTGAACCTGGCCGCTGCGAGTGGCTGGCATGAACCACAGCTTCTGCGCCAAGCAACTCGGGCACAGCGTGGACCAGTTCCAGCGTACCTACACCAAGCGGATCGACGGGGAGCAAAACGACCGGGAAATGGATCGCCTGGAAGTGGCGATCAAAAATGCGATTAGGCCCAAATTAGGCCCACAAAACGGAAAAAATCTCGTAACTAATTGATTTTAAAGGAAAAAAATGGGGTGGCTGATGGGGCTCGAACCCACGACAACAGGAATCACAATCCTGACATTTTTCTGTTTGCCATCGTTGAACTATCCATATACACTCTATATAAATCAACAGTTTACGGAATAATATCTGGATGCCCAGACAGTTCACCGTTGAACTTAGATGATGAAAATTCGGTGAAATTGGCTACATGGTGGCTACATGGAAGGGGAAAACGATGGCACGACCCAAGAAAGACCAAGCGCCGGACCTGACCAAGGCCCAGGAAC
>JAYWAV010000199.1:0-4843 GCA_043782015.1 Rhodoferax sp.
GCGTTCGCCGTCATAGGTGATGACCAGCGTGTCCTGGTCGAACATCACGCTCTGGAACCGCGCGTAAGGGCACATGTGCTTGCACACCTGCTCGCGCATATAGCCTGCGTTGCCGTAGGTGGCAAAACCGTAGAACAGTGTCCAGAATACTTCCCAGGAGCCCATGTTCAACTGCATTAGTTCGGAGGCAAGTTCGTGGATGGGCGTGAAATATGCGACGAAAGTGAAACCCGTCCACAGGCCCACGGCAATCCACATCGCCTGCTTGGCCAACTTGCGCCAGGTCTTGTCGAAGGTCCACGGCCCTGCGTCACGGCGCATACGCGCCGAGCGATCTCCCTCTGCCAGCTTCTCCAGCCACAAGAAAATCTCGGTATAGACCGTTTGCGGGCAGGCATAGCCGCACCACAGGCGCCCTGCTACGGCCGTGAACAGGAACAGCGACAACGCAGAAATCACCAGAATGCCGGTGAGATAAATAAAATCCTGCGGGTACAGAACCAGATTGAAAATGTAGAAACGCCGTGCGCCCAGGTCGAACAGCACGGCCTGGCGCTGGCCCCACTCCAGCCAGGGCAGGCCATAGAACACCAGTTGCGTCAAAAACACCAGACCCCAGCGCCAGCGGGAAAAAAAACCCGAGACGCTGCGCGGGTAAATCTTCTGGTGCGCCTCGTACAGCGAAATCATTTCCGCATCGGCGCCCGCCGGGGGGGCAATGGGCCCCTTGTCGGCGGAAGGCACGATGGAAATGACTTTGCGCATGCGGTGGTCAGTGTCTATAAGGACGGCGCCTTGTTGGACATGCCCCAGACATAGGCGGTCAGTACGTGGATTTGCGCCTCCGTCAGCTTGTCCGCCTGGGCCGGCATCTGGTTGACCTTGCCGTTGTTGACCATCGCCATGATGGCCGCCTCGCCGTAGCCATGCAGCCAGATGTCGTCTGCGAGGTTCGGCGCACCCAAGGCAATATTGCCCTTGCCGTCCATGCCGTGGCAAGCGGCACAGGCCGTGAATTTGGACTTGCCCAGATTGGCGCGCACGGAGTCGTGCGGATTGCCGGACAGGCTCAGCACGTAGTTGGCCAGGTTCTTGACATCGTCAGGAGACCCAACAGCTGCCGCCATCACGGGCATTTGCCCGATACGGCCCTTGGAAATGGTTTCCTTGATGTTGTCGGGCGTGCCGCCGTGCAGCCAGTCACCGTCGGTCAGGTTCGGGAAGCCCTTGGAACCGCGTGCGTCGGAGCCATGGCACTGGGAGCAATTGTTCATGAACAGGCGCTCACCAATGGCCTTCGCCTGCGGATCACGGGCCACGTCTTCCACTTTCATCGCGGTAAAGCGCGCATACAGCGGGGCTACTTCGGCGTTGCCCTTGTCTACCTCGGCCTGGTATTCCTGAATCTGCGTCCAGCCGTATTGGCCGGGGTTGCTGCCCAGGCCCGGGTACATGAAAAGATAACCCAAACCAAAGATCAGCGTGATGACGAACAGCCATGCCCACCAGCGTGGCAGCGGGTTGTTCATCTCGCGCAAATCGCCGTCCCAGACGTGGCCGGTGGTGTTGTCGTCGGCCGTCATTGCGCGGGCCTTGCCGCTGAACCACAGCAGCAGGCCGCAGGCCAGGATGGAGACGACCGTGGTGATGGCGATAAACGCCGACCAGAAGCTGCTTGTAAAGTCACTCATATCAATTCCTTGTGGTCATTCCTGCTCAAACGGCAGGTTGGCGGCTTCTTCGAAATCCTTGGCGCGCCGCTTGGACCAGGCCCAGCGTACGATGCCAATGAAGAGCACAAAGCTGACCAGGGTAGTGACGATGCGGATGGTATTGATGTCCATGTGTTGTGCTCCTCGGATCTATTTCAATGCCAGACCCAGCACCTGCAGGTAGGCGATGGTGGCTTCCAGTTCGGTCTTGCCCTTCACGTCTTCCGCCGCGCTGGCAATCTGCGCATCGGTATACGGCACACCCACCCTGCGCAGCGCACGCAAATGGGCGGGCATGGCTTCTGCATCAACTGGCGTCTTCTCCAGCCACGGGTAGGCGGGCATATTCGACTCGGGCACCAGATCGCGCGGGTTGATCAAGTGAATCTTGTGCCAGTCGTCGCTGTATTTGCCTCCCACGCGTGCCAAATCCGGACCGGTGCGCTTGCTGCCCCACTGGAAGGGGTGGTCGTACACCGACTCACCCGCGACCGAGTAGTGGCCGTAGCGCAGCGTCTCGGCGCGGAACGGACGAATCATCTGCGAGTGGCAGCCGTAGCAGCCTTCGCGAACATAGATGTCGCGCCCGGCCAATTGCAGCGCGGTGTAGGGCTGGATGCCCTTGATGGGCTCGGTGGTGGATTTCTGGAAATACAGCGGAACGATTTCCACCAAACCCCCTGCCAGCAGCGCCAGCAGGATCAGCACGATCATCAGGAAGTTGTTGGTCTCGATTTTTTCGTGAGACAAGCCGGAGTTGTTATTGTTTGACATGCTGTTGCTCCTTCAGGCGTGTGCCAACGCGGTCGGTATGTAGACGTTCTCAGCCCGCCCGTTGGTTGCGGTCTTGAACACGTTCCACAGCATCACCAGCATGCCGCCCAGGTAGAGCAGGCCGCCAGTCAAGCGCAGCACATAGAAGGGATAGGTCGCCTTGACGGACTCGACGAAGGTATAGGTCAGCGTGCCATCGGCGTTGACCGCGCGCCACATCAGGCCCTGCATCACACCGGCAATCCACATCGCCGCGATGTAGACCACGATGCCAATGGTGGCCACCCAGAAATGCACCTCAATGGCGCGGACAGAGTACATCTGCTTCTGGCCAAACAGGCGCGGAATCAGGTAGTACATCGAACCCATGGTCACCAGACCGACCCAGCCCAGCGCACCGGAATGCACATGGCCAATCGTCCAGTCGGTGTAGTGGCTCAGGGCATTCACCGTCTTGATGGACATCATCGGCCCCTCGAACGTGCTCATGCCGTAGAAGGACAGGGAGACGATCAGGAAACGCAAAATGGGGTCGTCGCGCAGCTTGTGCCACGCACCGCTGAGCGTCATGATGCCGTTGATCATGCCGCCCCAGCTGGGCGCCAACAGGATGAGCGAGAACACCATGCCCACCGATTGCGTCCAGTCTGGCAGCGCGGTGTAGTGCAGGTGGTGCGGGCCGGCCCACATGTAGGTGAAGATCAGCGCCCAGAAGTGGACGATGGACAGGCGGTAGCTGTAGACGGGGCGCTCGGCCTGCTTGGGGATGAAGTAATACATCATGCCCAGAAAGCCTGCGGTCAGGAAGAAGCCCACCGCGTTATGGCCATACCACCACTGCACCATCGCGTCCTGCACCCCGGCATAGGCCGAGTAGGACTTGAACCAGCCAGCCGGAACGGCGGCACTGTTGACCAGATGCAGCACCGCCACCGCGATGACGAAAGCCCCGAAGAACCAGTTGGCGACATAGATGTGGCGCACCTTGCGGGTACCGACCGTGCCGAAGAAAACGATGGCGTATGTCACCCAAACCAGTGTGATCAGGATATCGATGGGCCATTCCAGCTCCGCGTATTCCTTGCCCTGTGTGTAGCCCATCGGCAGCGAGATGGCTGCAGCCAAAATGACCAGTTGCCAACCCCAGAAGGTGAACGCGGCCAGCTTGTCGCCAAACAGCCGGACCTGGCAGGTGCGCTGCACGATGTAATAACTGGAGGCGAACAGACCGCAACCACCAAAGGCAAAAATCACCGCGTTGGTATGCAAGGGTCGCAGGCGGCCATAACTCAGCCAGGGGATGCCGAAATTGAGTTCCGGCCAGGCCAGTTGTGCGGCAATGATGACCCCCACCAACATGCCCACTACGCCCCAGACCACTGTCATGATCGCGAACTGGCGTACCACCGTATCGTTGTAAACGCCTGCCTGCTGATTGGGAAATGCCATAGATACCTCTTTTGATACTGAGGTTGAGTCTCTTCGTCTATCGCATCGTTTGTATTGATGCAGGTCAAACGCTGTGCATGTGTTTTGAACTTTTTGTGGCGGGACCGGGCGGTGTACCTGATTTGCTCCGTGTCCCCCGCGCCCTTTGGGCGCTCCTCCTTTACCTGCGCAAAACAGGCACACCACCCGATCTGAGGACAGGTATTGGCGCGCATGCAGGAATACCACGACGCTTCGACGTAGCTGTGGTGATGGGGTGGGCTGTTTTGCGCAGGTAAAGGAGGAGACCGCGCAGCGGGCGGGGGACACGGAGCAAAACAGTCCGCCCCGTCGCCGCAGCGTGCTCAGCCAAGGAAATTCAAACAGCCTAGTCCCGCAGAATCCGCTCACCCTCAGCTTCGATATCGTCAAACTGACCGCGATCAATGGCCCACCACAGTCCGCCAAGAATAAAGAACACCAAAACAACAGACAACGGAATCAATAAATAGAGAATGTCCATCAGACCTCCGTCGTTGCGGTTGTGCTGGGACGCGCCAGACGCAGCGCGTTGAGCACTACAAACAAAGAACTGCTGGCCATGCCGAGCCCGGCCAGCCATGCGGGAAGGTAGCCTGCTACTGCCAACGGCACACAGGCCGCGTTATAGGCCAATGCCCACCATAAGTTCTGACGCACCACGCGCATGGTCTTGCGGGCCAGCGCTACGGTGTCTGCGACGGCGTGAATGTTCTCTCCCAGCACCACAAAGTCTGAGCGCGACTGCGCCAATGGAACCGCCTTGCCGAACGCGAATGAAACATTCGCTCCAGCCAGTACGGGGCCGTCGTTCAGTCCGTCACCCACCATAGCCACAGTATGGCCCTGTTGTTGCAGGGCCCGCAGGAATGTGAGCTTGTCATCCGGTG